>CAMGDK010000020.1 GCA_946042285.1 uncultured Clostridia bacterium
CTTGATCTTATTCAGGAGGGCAACCTCGGTCTTATCAAGGCTGTTGATAAGTTTGATTACACAAAGGGATTTAAGTTTTCAACCTATGCAACATGGTGGATAAGACAGGCTATCACAAGAGCTATTGCCGATCAGGCAAGAACAATAAGAATTCCCGTTCACATGGTTGAAACAATCAATAAGGTTAAAAAGGCAAACAGTCAGCTTCTTCATACAAACGGAAGAGAGCCTACTCCCGATGAAATTGCAGAATTTCTCAGCATGCCTGTCGATAAGGTTAGAGAGATATTAAGAGTTGCACAGGAGCCTGTATCACTTGAAACTCCTATTGGCGAGGAGGAGGATTCTCATCTCGGCGACTTTATCCCCGATGACGATGCACTTGCTCCGGCAGATGCCGCTTCAATGAGCTTGCTTAAGGAGCAGCTTGCAGATGTTCTTAAAACACTGACTCCGAGAGAGGAAAAGGTGCTTTCACTCAGATTCGGTCTTGATGACGGTAATCCAAAGACTCTTGAAGAGGTCGGCAAAGAGTTTAACGTTACAAGAGAGCGTATTCGCCAGATAGAAGCAAAGGCGCTCAGGAAGCTACGTCACCCAAGCAGAAGTAAAAAATTAAAGGACTTTTTAGACTAATGACTGAAGAAAAAATTGACAGAATAAATGTGCTTGCTCATAAAGCAAAATCAGTAGGTCTTACCGAGGAGGAAATGGTTGAGCAGGCAGCACTTCGCAGAGAATATATTGATTCCTTCAAAGCCAGCCTGATAGGTCAGCTTGAAAACACCTACATAGTTGATGAGAAGGGTAATAAGAAAAAGGTGCAGAGAAAGAAAAAGAATGGGTAAATTAGTAATTATAGAAGGACTTGACGGTTGCGGAAAGTCCACTCAAACAAAGCTATTAGAGGAGTATTTTTCAAATAACGGTATAGCATATAAGAAGATTAAGCTTCCCGATTACGACAATCCGTCAAGTACACTTGTAAAGATGTATCTCGGCGGTGAATTCGGCACGGATGCAGCTGATGTTAATGCCTATGCGGCAGGCGCGTTTTATGCCGTTGACAGATTTGCTTCATATAAGCTCGGATGGGCAAAGGATTACGAGGGTGATGTAGTTATACTTGCCGATAGATATGCAACATCAAATTCAATCTATCAAATGGAAAAGCTCAGTCGTGACGAGTGGGATGCTTATCTTGAATGGTCGGCTGATTTTGAATATAACAAAATCGGTATTCCAAAGCCTGATCTTGTAATTTATCTTGATATGCCTGTCGATATTTCTCAAAGGCTGATGACATCAAGGTATGACGGTGATGAAAGCAAAAAGGATGTTCATGAGGCTGATGTTGGTTTTTTGAACAAGTGCAGAGAATCGGCACTATATACGGCAAATAAGCAGGGATGGGCTGTCATACCCTGCTCTGACGGTAAAAACCCATTACCTATCAACGAAATACATAATACGATAATTGATTTTGTAAAAAAGGAAATTAAAGATGCTTGATTTTAAAAAGCCTGAATTGAGTGATAAGGCGTGGGTTGATAAATGTCTTGAAAAAGCAAAGGGCATAAACTGTGAATATGCTTTTGGCAATACTTATATTTGGAGTGTTGCATACTCTACACAGATTTGCAGATTCAAAGACTTTTTCTTATGCCGATGGGGCAAAGGCGAGGATATTATGTATTCCGTGCCTATCGGTGAGGGGGATTTTAAAGAGGCTGTATTTATGCTTAAGATTGACGCAGATTCTCTCAATATACCACTGAGATTGTACGGCGTAACCGATAGCTATAAAAAAATTCTCGATGAAGCCTTCCCGAATAAATTTGATTATGAGTATGACGAAGGAAATTTCGACTATATCTATTCAGTTGAGAAAATGTCGCAGCTTTCAGGTAAGAAATATCATTCAAAAAGAAATCATATAACAAATTTTAAAAAAAACAATCCAAGCTGGAGCTTTGAACCTATTACGAAGGACAATATATCCGACTGCATAAAGCTTCATACGCAGTGGATAACAAACCACAAGGACGACTCTGATTATTCGTTTGAATTTGAAGCAGTGCTTTGTGCCTTTGAAAACTTTGACGATCTCGGCTTTGTAGGCGGACTCATTAGAATTGACGGCGAAGTGGTAGCCTATACTCTCGGTGAAAGGCAGAATGATGATGTTTTTATAACTCATTTTGAAAAAGCACCCGCCGACATTCAAGGTGCTTATGCCATCATAAATCAAGAGTTTACTAAAAATTGTCTTTCAAGCTATAAGTATGTAAACAGGGAAGAGGATTTGGGCATTGAAGGATTGAGGAAGGCAAAGCAGTCGTATAAGCCTGAAATTCTGCTTAAAAAGGCTGTTGCACATTTCAAGGATTAAGAATTGTATGATTAAAGAAATTGATGATTACGGCAAGATAGTACCCTTGTGGCAAGAGGCGTTTGGTGATACAGTGCAAGACATATTGTTTTTCACAAGCAATTGCACTAACAAAAAATGCATAGTTTATTTGTGTGATGATAAGGTCGCCTCTATGCTTTTTCTTGTCGATTGCGAATGTAAAGATATTGCTGCACACTATGTTTATGCAGCATGCACGCTCAAAAGCATGCAGGGTAAAGGCTATATGACTCAAATTCTCGAGTATTGCGCCGAGAAGTATAAGAACATTTGCCTTATTCCCGCAAGTGACAGTCTTGTGAAATACTATAACGACAGAGGTCTGTTGTTCGAGCACATCATAGATGATTTAAGCTTTAACGAAACAAATGAAATCAAAGAGTACCTGCTTGAAGGATATGAGTTAACGAATCCTTCGGTTCTTGCCGATTTCAGTTAGCGGAGGGATTATTTTGGTATATTTATTTTTAGCAGACGGCTTTGAAATAATAGAGGCTCTTGCACCTGTTGATATGATGCGAAGGGCAAAAATTGATGTTAAAACTGTCGGAGTCAGCGGTAAAACCGTTCGTTCATCGTGCGGTGTTGAGGTGACCTCGGATATTACTATTGACGAATTTAATCCCGACGGTCTTGAAGCCGTTGTCCTGCCCGGAGGTTTGCCGGGTACGCTTAATCTTGAGGCTGACAGTAGGGTTCAGTCAGCTATTGATTATGCTGTCGATAACAACAAATATGTTTGTGCTATATGTGCAGCTCCGTCCATTCTCGGTCATAAAGGAATACTCAGAGGCAAGGAAGCTGTTTGCTATCCGGGCTACGAGGAGGATTTGACAGGTGCAGTTATCTCCGAAAATCATGTTGCAGTTGACGGTAGGTTCATTACTGCAAAGGGTGCAGGCGTTTCCGTCGATTTCGGTCTTGAAATTGTTAAGGTGCTTGCAGGCAAGGAAGCAGCAGACAGGGTTAGAAGTGCAATTCAGTGCAAATGAAAAAGGAATTAAGAAATCAGCTTTTAAGAAAAAGAAAAGCAATTGTTGATAAGTATAAAAAGGACAGTGCAATAATTGACAATTTGCTTTGCAGCAGTATCTTTGATAATGCGCAAAAAATCCTGTTTTATGCATCACTCGAGGATGAGATTGATACATTTGGCAGTATAAGGCAGGCATTGAAGCTCGGCAAGCATGTGTATCTTCCTGTCTGTCTTGATAAAAACGGAAAAATGGATTTTTACAAAATAAATTCATTAGATCAATTAAAATCAGGCAGCTTTGGCGTAAGGGAGCCCGATATATGCCAATGCAGCAGGATTGATAATTATGACAATGCATTATGTATTGTTCCCGGTGTCGCCTTCGATAAAACGGGATACAGAATGGGATACGGCAAAGGATATTATGACAGATTTTTGTCGAGCGTGTCTGTTGTATCGGTAGGGCTGTGCTACGATGAATTACTTGTTGACAATTTGCCGTTAAATGAATATGATATAGCTGTTAATTTTATTGTTACAGAGAGTCGTATTATAAAAATCAGTTAAGGAGGAAGCTATGGATAATTCAGATTTTAACTTGAATGAAACAGGGATAAATCCTGTTGATACTGCAAGCTCCAACAACGATATATATTTTTCTAATGTTGAGCCTGAGACGGAGAATAATAAGCCTGTTACGGCAAGTCCGAGGACTCATGCTCCGGTAAAACGCAAAAGAAAGGATAAGGGTGTGGCAAACACCTATACCTTCTTCATAGTCGTTATCGTTGTTTCAATGGCACTTTCTATTTATGCCGTGATGTGTTTAAATGATATTCTTGCAATAACAAAAACTACATCATCTGTCACCGTCAGCCTTGATAAGCCTCTTGACGATATGGGTGAGGCAATTGATATTCTTGCCGATAACGGACTTATAAAATGTAAAGGCTTTTGCAGACTCTTTGCAGAATACAGAAAAGCACAGGTCGGTCCAAATTATCGTAACGGCGTATATTTTAAAGATAAGACGTATGAGCCGGGTGTTTATTATCTCAACGGTAAAATGGGCTTAGAGGGTATGCTCCAAACCTTGCAGGGTAGCTCACAAACGGCTGAAACCGTAACACTTACCTTCCCGGAGGGTTACACTGTTCCCGACATAGTAGAAAAGCTTACCGCAAACGAGGTTTGCGATAAATCAGCGCTTTTATCAGTTATTCAAACTGTTGATTTTAACTATTCTCTTGTGGGAAATCTCAAAGCACAGGAGAATGTGCCTTACAGACTTGAGGGTTATCTTTTCCCTGATACCTATGAGTTTTATATAGGAGAAAGTGCAACATCGGTTGTCCGTAAATTCTTGTCAAACGGTGATGCAAAGATTAAAGAGAAATACAGAAAGAGAGCCGAAGAGCTTGGCTACTCTATGGATGACATCATTAAGATTGCTTCAATTATCCAGTGTGAAGCAGGTAACGAGGAGCAAATGAAAATTATTTCCTCTGTTATTCATAATCGTCTTAAGGATCAAGCAAATTTCCCGCTATTAGGTATTGATTCAACTGCAGATTATATTACAAATAAGGTTGCGCCTTCATTGGCATCTACATCCGCACACACAGGTGATTACTATATGCCGTACTATAACACAACCGGCAGTGCAACTCTTGTAGGTCTTCCGGTAAGCCCGATTTGCAATCCGGGTATTACCGCAATTGTTGCTGCCTTGTATCCGGATGATACTGATTATTATTATTTCTTCCATGATACAAACGGTAATATGTACACTGCAAAAACCTATTCGGAATTTAAACAAAAAATTATTGCTTATGCACCTTATTTGAGTTACTAAATATGAGAAATATTGAATTACTTTCACCCTGCGGTGATTATGAAAGATTAAAGCTTGCTCTGAAATTCGGAGCCGATGCGGTATATCTTGCAGGTGAGCAGTTCGGAATGAGGACTAATCCGTCAAACTTTACAGCCGAAGAGCTTAAAAAGGCAGTTGAGCTTGTTCATTCGCTTAACAAAAAAGTATATCTTACCTGCAACACATTGCCGAGAAATAACGAAATTGATGCGCTTCCGGATTTCCTTAAATATGCACAGGAAATAGGTATAGATGCATTTATTATCGCAGACATCGGCGTTATGGCGCTTGCAAAAAAACATGCACCTGATGTTGATATTCACATGTCAACACAGGTTGGTATTGTAAACTATCAATCTGCGAACACTCTTTATGAAATGGGTGCAAGTCGCATTGTTACCGCAAGAGAGCTTTCACTTGACGAGATTAAAGCAATTAGAGATAAAACACCGCCTGAGCTTGAAATTGAGGTATTTGTTCACGGAGCTATGTGCATGAGCTTTTCCGGCAGATGTATCCTTTCCGATTACATGGTTGGTAGGGATGCAAACCGCGGCGACTGCGCTCAGCCATGCAGATGGAAATATCACCTTGTTGAAGAAAAAAGACCGGGCCAGTATTTTCCGATAAATCAAGACGAGTCGGGTACTTATGTCTTCAACTCACGGGATTTGTGTATGATAGAGCATATACCCGAGCTTGTCGATGCAGGTGTCGATTCGTTTAAAATCGAAGGTAGGGCTAAAAGTGAGTACTACACAGCAATAGTCACCTACGCATACAGAAATGCTATTGACGAGTACATGAAAAATCCTTCTCCTGATTTCAAGGTTCCGCAGTGGATTCTTGATGAGATGGAAAAAATGAGTCATAGGGAATACACAACCGGCTTCAATTTCGGTAAAATGGAAAACGGACAGGTGCTTGATAACGGTGGATACATTCGCAATTGGGATGTTTGTGCACTTTATAACGATTACGCTGACGGTAGGCTTATTGTTGACCAAAGAAATCGTTTTTATGAAGGTGACGAGCTCGAGGTTGTAGAGCCGAATAAAAAGCCTTATAAGCTTGTTGTAGAGGATTTATACAACCTTACGGAGAATGTAAAAACCGATGTTGCAAACAAGGCAACGAACACATATTCATTCAAATGCAATATTCCCGTATCACCCGATGCTATTTTCAGACGACCTCGTACAGAATAAAATTTACCCCTAAGAGTAATAATACCTTAGGGGTTTTGTTATGTCTAAAAGGATAATTTCAATCGCACTTTTCTTTACTTTCCTGTTTTCTGCCGTCAGCGGAAGATGCGCCTATATCATGATGAGCAACAATTATGCAGTTGCAAAAGGGTATAACAGCAAAAGCTACAATATCTGCAATACTTATACAACAATAGTTGATAGATATGAAACGCCGCTGAATAATAACACAAAATCCCTTGCAGCCATTGTAAGACCGAATGAAAAGGATATGTCTGAATTGCCTCTTTTGTTCAATGCCGACGCCGTTAAAGAAATTACATCACAGCTCAAGAGCGGAGATGTGGTTATCAGGAAAATAGACAAATATTCAAACACAAAATACATCAAAGTTATTGAAGTTATTGAGGAAAACAGTCCCGATATGCTCTGTCGCCATTTGATAGACAGAGCCTGCGGTGGATTGGAATTATCACTCGGCAACGCAATCGGCAGTGTTAAAATCAACTACTCAGTCGATGCTTTAGGCAGAATACTTGCCGGTGATAACGGTACGATAATCAATAATAACGACAAAAAAACAGTCAAAATATCAGTTGACAGCAGACTGCAAAAAATAGCAGAATCATCATCAAAATCAATAAAAAAAGGCGCAGTAGTGATAGCAGATTGCAGCACCTCTCAAATCCTTGCGTGTTACAGCGCAGGTGAAGACTATCTCAATCGAGCATCGTCAAATTACGCTATCGGCTCAATATTCAAGTTAGTTGTGTGCGCATCTGCACTCGAGAATAATGTCAGCCTGACATACAAATGTGAAAACAAAATCAAAGTAGGAGACACCACCTTTTGCTGTCAAAATAATAAAGCACACGGCAAGCAAAATATGAAGCAGGCACTTGCTAATTCCTGCAACTGCTATTTTGTTAAGCTTGCATTGACTCTCGGAGCACAAAGTATATACGACACCGCTAAAGAATTCGGATTTTTAAACGACATCGAATTATATTCCGATTTCAATATTAAGCATGGAGCATTTGCAGATTTAAAGGAATTGGAGTCAAAGGGACAGCTTGCGCTTATAGGCTTCGGTCAAGGTGTGCTGACAGATAATCCAATTCACTTTTCAGCCGTCGTGTCCGCAATAGCAAACGGCGGCATATATAATCCGCCGACTCTTGCACTTAATAATCAAAAAGGCACAAGAGTTATGAGCGAATCAAACGCAAAAAAGCTTCGCGAATATATGCGCTATGTTGTCACAAACGGCACGGGCACTTCTGCCGAATACAACAATTCATCAGCAGGAAAAACCGCAACTGCACAGAGCGGCATATATATAGATGAAAAAGAAATATTAAATACATTCTTTGTAGGCTTTTATCCTTATGATAACCCAAAGTATTCAATTGTAGTTATGTGTGAAAACGGCACAAGCGGAGCAGGGGATTGCAGTCCTATTTTTAGTACGATAGTTGAAAATCTTGAAAAAATATAGTATAATAACTGCGAGGTGATAATATGCAAAAGTCAAAGATGAAAACACTTATAATATATCAGCTTCTTGATAAATACAGCGACGAGAACAATCCACTCTCAACTACAAGGCTTATAGAGATGCTTGAAAATGATTACAACATTCAGTGCGAGCGAAAATCAATTTACGCCGACATTGAAGCGTTGAAGGAAATAGGCTGCGATATTCTAACCGTAAAGAGTCCGAAAAGAGGCTTTTTCATGGCATCAAGGAAATTTGAGGTGCCTGAGGTTACAATGCTTATTGATGCCGTTTCAAGCGCCGGATTCATCACTCCTAAAAAAACGCAGTCGCTTGTAGAAAAGCTGAAATCTCTCATGTCAGACGATCAGGCACAGTCTGTAAAAAGTCAGGTGTATGTCGATACTGCATCTGTCAAGTGTGACAATGAGGAGATTTACATAACGATTGACCATCTCAATTCAGCGATAGACGAGCATAAAAAGGTAAAATTTGTGTACAAGCGTCGTTGCGTAGATGTTCAAAACAAGAAAAAGCATACAGAAAAGACGTTTACAGTGTCACCTTATGCTCTCATTTGGAAGGATGACCACTATTATCTCGTTTGCAATAATGACAAATATGATAATCTCATGAACCTTAGAATTGACAGAATGAAAAAGCTTGAGGTTCTTGAGGAGAAGGCTCGTCCCGTCTGTGAGGTCAGCGAGTACGAGGATGTCTTTGACGCACAGGACTATTCTGCAAAAATGTTCAACATGTTCTCCGGCGAGAAATGTGATGTTACCTTAAGATGCAGCCTTAAGATTCAAGAGGAAATGATGGATCGCTTCGGCTCGGCGATTCCTCTTGTAGCACATGATATTACTCATTTTGACACTACTGTTAAAGCAACATTAAGCGACGGCTTCGTTTCGTGGATAATGCAGTACGGAGCAGATATTGAGGTTTTGGAGCCGACAGAGCTTGCAATCATGGTCAAAAACAAGGCAAAATCAATATTAGATGTGTATAAATGAATCGTAAAATAATAGACAAAAATGCAATTTGTGTCTTGTAGATTTTAAATGTGAAAAAATTTACAAATTATTCACAAATTCACTTGACTTATTTTTGCGAGTATTATATAATTCGTACTATAAAATTAAAGGGGATATTATGCCTATTTCTGTATGGTCAGGTGCGGATATGGGCGGCTTAATCCCGATAAGGAGGAATATGAAAATGACTTTTACAAAAAGATTGCTCGCTTCTCTGCTTTCTGTAATCATGGTAGTTACTACAATCCCGGCATTTTCATTTACCGCTTCTGCTGCTGCGTCTTCAACAGACAAGGTACTTTTTGCTTATTTCTGCGGTGATGATAAAACAACTACTCCTATAAATCAAAAAATCAGATTGGCAGTATCTGAGGATGGTATCACATTCTCACCACTTAATGCTAATCTTCCGCTGTTTGATAACTTGACCGGCGCAACTGAGCAAGATGTTATTTATTTCAAAGATGCTAACGGCAACAATGTTAGCGGTAAGTTTGCTCACACAGGCGGTGCCCGTGACCCATTTATCATCAACAAGCGCAATTCGGACGGCAGCATTATTGCAGGACAGTATTATGTCGTTGCTACCGACCTTTGCGTTAATCCGAGTGCAAACAGCTATAACAACACAAAGATGATGGTTTGGAATGTTGACAGCCTTGCAAATGCTTCAAATATTAAGCCAAAAATTATTGATACCGCAGGTATGTTCTCAAACCAATCAACAGTTAAGGGCAGCAATGACGCAATTGCTTGGGCGCCTGAGGTAGTTTGGTGTAAGGAGCAGAGTGCCTATGCAATATTTTGGGCAGGTCCTTTATACACTAATGCGAGAATCAATGTTGCATTTACAAACGATTTCCAAAACTTCAGAACAAGCACAGGTGCAACCATTGACGGCTCAACCACTTTTGCTGAAACATTGTATGAGGTTTCGGGCGGATATTGCATTGATGCTAATATCAACTACGAAAACGGCAAATATTACATGATCTTCAAGCGTGAGGATTCCGGTTCAAAGGGTCAGCTTTACTTTGCAAGTGCTCCAAATCTTATGGATCTTAAGGATGCTACTGCCGTTCGTTTCTACGAGTCTGTTAACAGCGGTGATCCCAACGGTCTTGAGGGCCCTGAAATTTACAAGCGTCCCGACGGCCATTGGGTGCTTATTGCCGATGAGTATGTTAAGAACCCTGTTTGCTCATTCGCCATGTACGACCTCGGCACAAGCCTTGAGGAAGGCCTTGTTAATAAGGGCGGCGAATACGATCACAGGAAAGACAAGGTTTCAACAAACATTAACTCTGTTAACCCTCGTCACGGTGGTATTGCTACAATTTCCAATGATGAATATAACAGTCTTATTTCAACCTATGGTGGCTATACTCCCGATGCTCCGGGTGAGCTTGTTGCTCAGTATTTCACAACTAACGATGTAACTGAGGATGCAACAGGTCATAAATATTCATTAACCGATGTTAATGGTAATTTAACCGTTGCGGAAATTGGCGGCAAAAAATGTGTTTACTTTAACAACGGAAGCACTGCGTCAAACAGTGCATCAGCAAAGTACGCGCAGGTTAGCACATCAAAAATGTATACCGACTATAATTTAAATGCTAATAATTTTAATGCTAATAAGGGTGTAACATTCACATGGTACGCTTATGACCTTGGTACAACGGGTGGCTATGACGCCTATGCAAACCTGTATAACCTTTCAACATATACAGGTACTGCCGGCTCATGCTCTTACGATGAAACGAATTGGCCACAGAATGCTTACAACATTTCTTATGTTACCTCACAGCTTTCAGCAGGTATCTCAAACGGAGGTACCTCCGCTAACGGTATTCAAAGAGTTGATGGAAACAGCGCTGCCACAGGTGCATGGCATTACTACAAGGCAGTTTACGGCTTGAACGGTATGCAGGTTTACAGAGATAATACCTTGGTTCAAAGCTTTGCAATCGACGGAATTAACAATACTTGGTTTGAAAATACCTTTGCAAACGGCGTAATCAAGTTTGGTGCGTCCTTGTTTAAAACTGATAAGCTTTTCAACGGTTACATTTCAGACTTTAGAATTTATAACACATCAAATGCTGAAAACATTGCAAGAATCGACAACCCGCCTTTGATTATTGAGGAGGGTTCTGAAATTGCTACATTTGAGGGATTTGTTGGCGACGGAAATATTTATAAAAACTTTCAGCCTGCTTACGAAGCTTATGTAAATTATTGGAAGGCTTATGATGCAAAAGTATATGGTGGAAAAGATATAGATCTAAGCACTTATTCAGCAACACTTCGCGAAAAAATTGAAAATTTAGAAGTATGGAATGCAAATAAACCGACCTACACAAGTCAAAATGGTAATTGGTATAAAACAGATGGTAAAGTTAGCTCTGATATGCAGGCGAATGCGGGTTCTTATTACAACAAGCTCCTTTTCTGCGGAGATTGCGAAAATGAGGACAAAGCTTACTTGGAGAATTCCGGCAAAAATATGAAATATTGGTTAAGGTATCACTCAAATATTACTATGCTGTATGATGGTGATACTCCTGCAAAGGCTCCTATTATGGCTATTGCAGGTCTTACAACTAATAAAACTCGATATATCAACAGTATTACCATTTCCGATGACAAAAACAGTCTTCATCTTACTGATGTTTGGAAAGGTTCAAGAAAGGATGCTTATGGCAGCAACTTCGACTTCCATTATGCCTATATTCAGGGTGGTAATGAAGACTTTACTATAAAAACAACACAAGAAAGCAACAATAGTAACACTGTTCAAATCGGTAATAAAGCAGCAACAGCCATCGGTAGCTGGCACACAAATCCCGGTGTTTGTCCAACAAACTTCTTTGAGTTTAGAGGTACTTTTACCGAAAATGAATATTATAAGTTAATTACACCTACGATTACAGTTTATTCAGGTGGTGATGCTTCAAATCCTGATATTCATGATGCTTTGACTCCGACTGCCGATAAGGCAAAAATTGCAGTAGTAAACTATAAGGCTATTATCGATGCTGCTGAAAATCTAAAAAAACTTGATGTTGGCTCAATAAGAAATTACAGACAGGGTGGGCTTGATGCTTATTTTAAAGCTATGAAAGCTATCACGGAATTTAATGTTGGATCGTACTTTGTATCAAGTAATAATTACATCGAATGCGCAAAGAGGATTAAGGAAATTTGTGATGGTGTAAATAGTATATCTTCATCAATTTCTGTTGATAATGCTAACTATCAGGATCTTCGTAATGCTATTGATGCCGACCTTAGCGGCTCCCTTTCAAATAACGAGCTTAGCTCTGCTCGTATAGAGTTTAGCGATGCAAATACTCAGTTTACCTCATCATCATATAAAAACTTTAATACAGAGTTTGCCGCTGCACAGGCTATTATGGCTGCACCTTATAATAACGGCAATTTTAATGTCGGCTATGTAAGAGCAGGTGATGCAGGCACAACAGCAACAAATCTTGACAAGGCATATAAGAGCTTGATGCCTTTGCTTGATACAGCTGTTTTGACCGAAACTATCAATGATAAGACCAACTTAATTCAGCCGGGACTCTTTGATCAGCAGAACAAACAGATTTATACAATCGACAGCTGGAATGCTATCAGCCGTGGCTGTGCAAATGCAACGCAGGTTCTTGCAGATGCAACCGCTGTTGCTACTATCGGTAAGTATGCAGTCAATAACGACGGTACAACCGATTTCACAACATTGTCAAATCAGCAGTCAAGCGTTGATGCAAGCGAGAAAACTCTTTCTGTGCTGACTCTTCAAGCCTGTGACACCGATGAAAAGTATCAGGTATTTGATGCAGCAATAAATGTATTGCTCAATGCAGACCTTAACAAGTTCATTCCGTCTGTACAGGCTGAAATTATTGATGAGATTAACAGTTCTCTTTCATCTGCCTACGGCAAGGATGTCACAGCTTATAATAAGGTTGACAGGGGTATATTCACATCTGCTCCGACAGTAACAAAGGACACATCATCATTCTCGTCTGAGAATCTTTTGAAGAATTCATCCGATGTTGACAGCGTTACTGCTGCAATCCTCAACCTTATCAACGACTACAATAATAATGCCGATGCGATAGCAAAGATTACATCGTACTTAACTCTTGACGGCGTTGTTGGTAATGCTAATACTGTTAACTACGGCGAAAACTTTGAGTTCACGATTGCCGATGTAGTCGAGGGCGACGCTGTTTTGTGGACAGTAACAAAGTATGATAATATCGGAAAGAGCGGTGACAGCATTACCGGTACAAAGCTTGCTACTGTAAACTACACAACAAATTCAAACACATTAAACCTCAAGGCTGATACAGATGTCAGCGTAACGGCAACAGTTCTTAAGGGTGCTTCAACCGGTGATAATAAGGTAACAAATCTTGTTAACATCTACGGCAACATTTATAAGAGCTACTCAATTGCCGATGCTCCTGTTCTCAGCGCTGATAAGCAAACGCTCACAGTTGGCGGTGAGGTTATTACTGCTCCGACTGTTGCGTTCTACACATTCACCGGTTGGTCATTGACAAACAGCGACAACACTTACAGAGCAGTTGCAAAATATGCTCCTGTAACTGAAACTCGTTTAGCAATTACCTTCGACGGCAACACAACCTACGCAAAATTCAATCAAAGCGTTTCAATTTCAACCGATAAGGATTTCTACGCATGGGCAGTTCTTAAGGACGGTAAGTATCAAATCGTTTCTTATGTTAATGATTACACCTTCTCTGCTGTTTGCGACGAAAGCTATGTTGTTGTTTCGGCTAATGGCGACGGTCATTATTATGCCGACGGCGTTTTGTTGACCGCAGAAAATGTTGACGGCTTCAACAATCCTACAAAAACAAATGATCAGGCATTCCTCGATAGCCTTCTTGCTAACAAGATTGGCTTTGCAACAGTAATTAAGGTTGTCGATGTAACCGATCAAATGAATGTTGCAGGCAAGAAGACAATCCGTGTTTACGGCAGAGTAACTGTCGGCTCATCTGTTAACGAGTACGGTGTTGTTATCACCAAGCAAAGCAACACTGCAAGAAAGCTTGTTAACACGGTTAACAGAGGCGGTCAGTTCTCTTACACCTACAATATTAAGGACATCTACAATGTAAGCGATTATACTAACAGTGCTTACTCTGTTGTATCATTCAACTATACAGCTGCAGGTGCAACCGCAACAATCAATACTTCGCTGGTTAGCGCCGGCGTAAATGCATAAGGAGGAATAGAAATGAATAATAAAAAGTTATATATTTCTCCTGAGTATGAGATTGATATTTTTACAATCAACACATCAATCATGACAGCTTCAACCACTGATCCGATTGAGGAAATTCCGGATACACCGGGTGACGGCGATATTGATTTCTAAGTTAAAGAGCAGAGGATAAAACCTCTGCTCTTGTTCTTCATTACAACTGTAAACAAAATATGAATAATGTAAATATTCTGTTAACAAACTATTGACCTCTAAACTATCCTTAATTATAATATTTTAAGATAAAACTGAAAGACAATTAAGAGTTTTATCAAAGGAGCTTATTATGATTAAATCAATGACAGGCTTTGGCAGGGCTGTAAAAGAGATTGACGGCTATATCATCACCGTTGAGCTTAAATCTGTCAACCACAGATATTTTGAGTTTTATTCAAAATGTCCCCGTCAGTATGGATTTATTGACGATAGGATTAAATCCTTTGTTAATTCAAAGGTAGCAAGGGGTAAGATTGAATGCTTTGTTGGCATCGAGGCTCTCAATACAGAGTCAGCCGATGTTGTTGTAAATAACACACTTGCATCTGCTTATGTTAAGGCACTCAACGATCTTGCCGCAAACTATGATTTAAAGCAGGACTTCGGCGCATCAACCGTTGCCCGATTCCCCGATGTGCTTGTGCTTCGCAAGGCAGAGGAGGACGAGGAAAGGATATGGTCCTATGTTCAGCAAACGGCAGACGATGCAATCTCAGCTTTTGTCGAAATGAGAGCTAATGAGGGCGCAAGAATGTACGATGATGTTTTTTCAAGGTCACAGTTCATTCTTGATTGCGTTTCGTTTATTGAGGAGCGCTCACCTCAAACCGTTAAGGAGTACAACGACAAGCTTATTGAGCGTGTTCACGAGCTTATCGGTGATGTTTCTCTTGATGAAAGCAGGATAATTCAAGAGGTTGCAATTTATGCAGACAAGGTTGCCGTTGCAGAAGAAACCGTTAGGCTTCGCTCGCATATTGAGCAGCTGAGGTCCTTCCTTAAAAGCGACGAGGCTGTCGGCAGAAAGATGGACTTTCTCGTGCAGGAAATCAATAGAGAAGCTAATACAATCGGCTCTAAGTGCAACGATGTTGAAATCGCCCGCAAGGTAGTTGACATGAAGGCAGAAATCGAAAAAATCAGAGAACAGATACAGAATATTGAATGATATGAACTTGATAAATATTGGATTTGGAAATTTAATAAACGGTGACCGTGTTGTTTCAATCATAAGCCCTGAATCTGCACCGGCAAAAAGAATTGTGCAGGAAAGCAAAACAAACGGCACCTTGATTGATGCCACTCACGGCAGAAAAACCATGAGTGTTCTAATCACAGACAGCGACAATGTAGTCTTGTCTTATCTCGATTTAAAGCAGATCGCTTCAAAATTCGGTGCGGAGGTAAATGACGATGAATAAGGGTATGCTTGTTGTCCTTTCTGCACCAAGCGGATGCGGTAAGGATACGGTTTTTAAAGCTCTCAAGCAAAAGCGAGAGGATGTTGTTGAATCTGTTTCGGCTACCACAAGAAAGCCGCGTCCCGGTGAGGTTGACGGCGTAAACTATTTCTTCTTAACCGAGGACGAGTTTATCGAAATGATTGACAACAACGGTCTGATTGAGTATGCACAATACAATAATAACTATTACGGCACCCCCACCAAGGGCGTTAATCAAGCTATTGAGGACGGCAAGATTTGCTTTTTGATCATTGAGGTGCAAGGGGCTCAAAGAGTTATGAAGCTTTACCCTGACTGTGTTTCAATATTTCTGCTCCCACCGAGCCTTGAGGTGCTTGAAAAAAGGCTTCACGGCAGAGAAACTGACAGCGAGGAAATGATAAATGAACGCCTTGCTATTTCCAAGGTTGAGCTTGGATTTAAGAATAAATATACATATAATGTAGTTAACGACGATTTAGATGTCTGCGTTAATGAAATTGGAAAAATACTTGATTCAGAGCTTTCAAAAAGAAACAACTGAATCACATAAGAATAAAGGAGATTTTATTATGTATAATCCGGATTTAAAGGAAATGATTAAGGAC
>CAMGDK010000021.1 GCA_946042285.1 uncultured Clostridia bacterium
ATTGCCTCTTGTCTCGTGGGCTCGGAGATGTGTATAAGAGACAGGAGTAAACAACGATAACCTGAATGAATACGAGGATTTTATAAAAAGACATCCAAAGGGATTGTTTCAGCACTCATCAAAATGGGCAAAGGTAAAAAGCGCATGGAAATTTGAGGCAATTATGCTTAAGGATGATAACGGAGAGATAATAGGTGCGGCAAGTGCGCTCATCAGAAGCGTACCTGTTATCAAAGCCTCACTCATGTACTGTTGCAGAGGATTTGTCTGCGATGAGAATGATTTTGACACCTTTGATAAATTATTTGAAGGAATGCTTGAAATCGGCAAGGAATATAAGGCTTATTGCATTAAGATTGATCCGGAAATTGTTATTGAAAACAAGGAATTCAAGGAGCATCTTATCAGCAAGGGATTTAAGGAGCTTAACCCGGGCTGTATGGATTTTGAAAATGTGCAGCCGAGATTTGTGTATTGCTTTGACTACAATGGTCTTAGCGAGGACGAGCTTATGCTCACCTTCAAAAGTGATTACAGAAACCGAATAAGAAAAGCACCTAAAAAGGGTGTTGAGGTTAAGATTTGCGGTAAGGATGCACTCGATGATTTCGTTAGAATTATGAACGAAACCGGTGAGCGTGACGGCTTTTCAACAAGACCGAAGGAATATTTTGAAAAGATACTTGACTGCATGACTGATGATGCAAGGCTTTACATGGCTTACTACGAGGGTAAGGCAATTGCAGGCACGCTTGCAATTAAGTGGGGACAAAATGTTATGAAATACCAATACGGCGCTTCATCAAACGCTCACAGAAATGTTTATCCTAACTACGCTTTGCAATGGGCCATGATGCAGTGGGGCATGGAATGCGGATGCAGGGTTTACGACTTCGGTGGCATTTCCGGTGACTGTCAAAATCCTGACAATCCGCACTACGGACTTTGGAGATTTAAGCATGGCTTTGGCGGATATATGAAGGAATTTGTGGGCGAATTCGACTATGTTATCAACAAGCCAGTATATAAAATGTACAACATCGCAACCGACATTCTTGAGAAGATAAGATAAAAATATGAGCAGATACGTTATTGAAAAAGACTTACTGATTGAAAACATAAACACAATTAAATCAAAGGCAAATGTGCCGTTAATTGCAGTTGTTAAGGGTAACGGATACGGCTTTGGAATTAAGGAATTAACTAAAATCCTTAAAGAAAATGATTTCGACACCTTTGCCGTTACAGAGGTTGACGATATTGCCGACCTAAAGGATGCTCTTGATGATGAGGACATACTCGTTATGCGCTCAACATGCATTGAGAGTGAGGCTGCAATCATTGCAAAAAACAGTTGCATTGCGACTATTGGTTCATTAGAATCCGCAAGGGTTATGAATGACGCTTCGGCAAAGCTCGGTGTTAATACGAGGTGTCATTTAAAGATAGATACAGGCCTTGGCAGATACGGCTTTATGCCGAGTCAGATTGAAGATGCAATCAAATGCTACGACATGCCGAATCTTGAATTTACGGGAATATACACACATTTCTCCTCAGCGTTTTCAAATTGCGAATTAACAAATGCACAGCTTGCGGTTTTCAACGATACAGTTGAGCAAATAAGAAAGGCAGGGATAAATCCGGGTGTAGTTCATGCCTCAAACTCCCCTGCACTGTTCAATTTTGATATTTGCCTTGACAGTGCAAGAATTGGATCTGCATTCACAGGCAGGCTTGTTACAAGCAAAAAAACCGGTCTTAACAGACTCGGCAGGCTTGAAGCGGAGGTTATCGAAATCAAGACAGTACCGTCAGGTTACAGCGTTGGATATAACGGACTGTTTACCGCAAAGCGTGAAACTAAGCTTGCCATAGTGCCTATCGGTCACTACGACGGATTCGGACTCACAAAGGAAAAGGAGGAGGCTGATTTTCGTTGCGTTCTTTCGCAGCTTAAAAAATTCCTCAAAAAGCAAAGGCTTACAGTTGAAATCAACGGTAAAAGCTATGCAGTTGCCGGTGAAATAGGATTAAGCCACACCGCAGTTGACATAACCGACAGTGATGTTAAAATCGGAGATATTGCAAGCGTTGACATCTCGCCGCTTATGGTTAATCCGAAAATAAAGAGAATATATAAATGAGAAAAGCACTCTCAATCGAGAGTGCTTTATTTATTACAAAAATCTTTTCTTTAACTCCTCAACAGAGAGGCATTTTGCTTCACGCAAAAGTCTTTTGTATCTGTCCATATTATACTGTGAATGCTCTGTTTCCTTGCTCCAAAGGTGCATTGTCCAGCTATCGTCGCCGAAATATGTTGAAATCAAAACACCGATCACTGCCATTTTAACCTTTGACAAGACATCATAATCGTACACGGCTAAAAGGAAATACCTGAAAATAAAGTACATTGCAATATTTTCATTAAAGGCAGTATCGCTTATCTGCCCTTCAACAGCTTTATCGACCTTTTGAGTCCATTCGGGATTGATAAGCTCGGGATTACGAAAAACATCAAAGAACGAGGTATCATCGCTACCCTGCTCATAAGGCTCAAGGTCCTGCTGAACATCACACGCATAATCAAGGAGATTTGACAAGCGGGATTTCATGCTAATGCTTCTGTCCTTAATTATTTCATAAGCCCTTTCCCTTGCTTTTTTCAAATAGAAATATGCTTGCGCATCAATATCATTAAGCTGCGGCAGCTCATCATTACATTCTGAAGCGAATGTCATCGGCTCTTTTAATTCGTGCATCATATCTGCTGCAACAGGACATGAAAATGAGACGCCTAATTCCCTTGTACCACCGAAATCATTGATAAAGCGCGGAAATGTACGGCAGGTGTACGGAGTATGCTCGCCTCCGATTGCAATATGCATGTCACACAAATTCTCATTATTAAGAAAAGGACAACGCTTTTTGTCTGCAAGGCGAAAAATCGTATTGCCGAACTCATCCTTGCAAAGAACAGAGTCAATCCTTTGCTTAATTTCAAGGTCAGTGCTTAAAGTCCCATAATATTCAAGCGATGCATCGTCAGCATCAACCTCCCACCCCTGACAGCAGGAGTCGGGGCATGCGCCTGCAATGCACTTAAAATCCTTATAAAAATGCGGAGTTACAATAATCATAATCAGTCGTTCTCAAAAAGGAGTGTTGAAAAATATCTTTCTGCGGTGTCGGGAAGCACGGTAACAACATTCTTACCCTTACCGAGCTTTTTAGCAAGACGCTTTGCCGCAGCAACATTTGTACCGCTGCTTATTCCGCACATCAGTCCCTCAAGCTTTGCAAGGTCCTTTGATGTTTGGATAGCCTCTTCGTCAGAGATAATGCAAATATCCTCGTAAATCTTTTGATTAAGTATTTTAGGAATAACGCCGTCGCCGATACCCATTTGATTATGTGTACCGACAGTGCCGCCTGCAAGAATTGCGGCGTTTTCAGGCTCAACCGCCCAAATAATGATATTTGGATTTTGTGCCTTTAAAACCTCACCGATGCCTGTGATTGTGCCGCCTGTGCCGATGCCTGAGCAAAATCCGTCAATAGTGTCGGCAACCTGTTCAAGAATTTCAAGACCTGTATGATGCCTGTGCACCATTGGGTTTGCGGGATTTTCAAACTGCTGCGGTATAAAGACATTTGGGTTTTCATCTCTCATTTTAACAGCAGTGTTAACACACTCCTCAATACAATCGCCGATATTGCCTGCATCATGAATTGTAATAACCTCTGCGCCGTAATGCTTAACAAGCATTCTTCTCTCCACGCTGACAGAGTCAGGCATGATAATAACGGTTTTATATCCCTTAACTGCACCTACAAGCGCAAGACCTATACCCTGATTACCGCTTGTCGGCTCGACAATAATTGTGTTTTCATTGATGAGTCCCTTTGCCTCTGCGTCACATATCATATTGTAAGCAGTTCTTGTTTTGATTGAACCGCCGATATTCAGACCTTCAAATTTTACATAAATATTAGCGCAATCCTCACCAACCATCTTTTCGCTGAGCTTTATCATCGGTGTATGTCCGATTGCCTCAAGTACATTATTATAAATCATATCAATTACCTCTCTTTATTGCCAATATATTTTACACTTAATAACGAAAAAAGGCAATAAAAAAGTTTCACTACAACAAAAATATTATAAATATCACTACATGATATGATATTTCAGCAATACATGTCATAAAATTTTAACAAATATAAAGATTATTTATCTTGACAAATCAGTTTGCTTTTTATAAAATAGGATTGTAAAACCTATAAAATTGATAGGAATTAGATTAAATGACATTAAATGAATTGGAAATCGGAAAATCCGCTGTGATTGAGAGCGTCGGCGGAGAAGGTGCTTTGAGACAGCATTTTCTTGACATGGGACTTATCCCCGGTGCAGAGGTTACTCTTGTAAAGTTTGCGCCTATGGGCGATCCTATGGAGTTGAGAATACACAGCTACGAGCTCACATTAAGGATTGACGATGCAAAACAAATTGAAATAAGTGAGGCTGAAAATAAAAAGCCTGTTGTCGAAAAGAAGGAAAGGTGCAATCATGCAAGGCATACGGAGCATCCCGGTCTCGGAGAGGGCGGACGCTATCATGTAAAGGCGGGAGAAATGCCCTTACCCGATAACGAAATTCTGACATTTGCCCTTGCAGGAAATCAAAACTGCGGAAAAACAACTCTTTTCAATCAGCTGACGGGCTCAAATCAGCATGTAGGCAATTTCCCCGGTGTAACGGTTGACCGCAAAAGCGGTATTATCAAAGGGTACCCTAACACCTTAATAACAGATCTGCCGGGTATATATTCAATGTCGCCTTACAGCAGTGAGGAAATTGTTACAAGGCAGTTTATCATTAACGAAAAGCCTTACGGCATAATCAACATTGTTGATGCAACAAACATTGAAAGAAATCTTTACCTGACAATGCAGCTAATGGAGCTTGGAGTGCCGATGGTGCTTGCTCTCAACATGATGGATGAGGTGCGCGGTAACGGAGGTTCAATACACATCAACAGAATGGAGGAGCTTCTCGGAATCCCTGTTGTACCTATTTCGGCTGCAAAAAACGAAGGCGTTGACGAGTTAATTCGCCATGCAGTACATATTGCAAAATATCAGGAAAAGCCGGGAAGAATGGATTTCTGCTGCGAGGACGATTGCGGCGGTGCGGTACACAGATGTCTGCACGGTATCATGCACTTGATTGATGACCACGCAAAAGCAGCAGAGATTCCTACTCGATTTGCCGCTACAAAGCTTGTAGAGGGCGATGAGAGGGTTATGGAGCGACTCAAGCTTACAGACAGTGAGAAGGAAATGCTTGAGTTTATTATCTGTCAGATGGAGCAAGAACGCGGACTTGACCGTGCCGCCGCAATTGCGGATATGAGATTCACATTCATAAAAAAGCTTGTTGCGCAAACAGTTATCAAACCGCAGGAAAGCAAGGAGCATGCAAGAAGCAGACACATAGATAAGATACTCACCGGCAGATTTACTGCAATTCCGTCGTTTATTGCAATCATGGCACTTGTATTTTGGCTGACCTTTGGAGTTATCGGCAAGCTTCTTCAGCAGGTGCTTGATTTAGGAATACAATGGCTTACAAACGGTGTAGATGGCGCACTCACCTCTTGGAATGTTAACGAGGTTGTTCACTCACTTGTTATAGACGGAATATTTACGGGTGTAGGAAGTGTATTAAGCTTTCTGCCGATTATCGTAACGCTATTCTTTTTTCTTTCACTGCTCGAGGACACGGGTTACATGGCAAGAGTCGCATTTGTTATGGATAAGCTTTTGAGGAAAATCGGCTTATCGGGAAGAAGCATTGTGCCTATGCTTATAGGATTCGGCTGCACTGTTCCGGGAGTAATGGCAAGCAGAACTTTGCCGTCGGAGCGTGACAGAAAGATGACAATTCTTCTCACTCCGTTTATGAGCTGCTCGGCAAAGCTGCCTATTTACAGCTTTTTTGCAGCAGCCTTTTTCCCCGAACACAGTGTAATTGTAATGATTGGATTATACTTCACAGGCATAGTTGTCGGAATTATCACTGCACTGATTTTCAAGAAAACAATCTTTAAGGGCGAAGCAGTGCCGTTTGTTATGGAGCTTCCAAACTATCGCATGCCAGGAATAAAGAATGTTGCACAACTTCTTTGGGATAAGGCTAAGGACTTTCTGCAAAGAGCATTTACGGTGATATTTATTGCAACAATAGTAATCTGGTTTTTACAGTCGTTTGACCTGAAATTAAGTATTGTTGACAACTCTCAAAACAGCATACTTGCAGTTGTCGCAGGACTTATTGCACCGATATTTGCTCCGCTTGGATTTGGAGATTGGAGAATATCGACATCATTGATTACCGGCTTTATGGCAAAGGAGAGCGTTGTTTCAACACTCACAGTACTATTCGGCTCTGTTGAGTCGTTACAGGGTGTTATTACATCAAAGACAGCGATACCTCTTCTCGTATTTTGCTTACTGTACACTCCGTGCATCGCGGCGGTTGCTTCCGTAAAAAGAGAGCTTGGATACAAATGGGCAGCAGGAGTTGTGGTAGGTCAGTGTGCTATTGCATGGATATGTGCATTAGCGGCAAGGATTATTACTATGGTATTATAGAACAAAGGTGACTTGAAAAATCAAGTCACCTCAGACTGTCGATAAAGTGGTCTGAACCACGCCAAAGAACACGAAGAATAAAAAATTACTCGTAGGGGCTTGCAATGCAAGCCCGCTTTATTTTTTCAACGACTTAAAAATTTGAAAAGTGGCATAAATATCGAATTTATGCCACTTTTGGCGTTTTTCGTTTTTTGCTCGGGGGCGGTACCATTGTACAGCTCCCACTCGCAAGAAAACGAAATTCAGTTCCATTTCTCGAAGTCACCTTTACTTTTTAAATAGTGTTATTTTTTTATCAGCATCGACAGTTGCCAGCATAACATCGTCACTGCCGACCTTTTGCTTTTTAAGCTCCCTTTCAAGGTCTGCAAGAGTGATGCCTGCATGCTTCAAATCATTCTTAATTATTCTGCCGTCAATTATCACATTAACACAAAGTCCCTCATATTTCGGATTTATATTTAAGTCGGTAGGATTTAACTGCCTTTTTGTCGGTATAGGCAAAAATGATATTTTCCCCGTTGTTTCCATTATAGCATACTCAATATCAGTTATGTTAAAATAGCCCTTATCTCTTGCGCTTGTCAAAAGATCGTCAACCTCTATCTTTGCTTTTTTCAGGCTTTCCTTGTTAATTTTACCCTTATCTATCAATATGATAGGAGTGCCGGATATAAACTTTCTTGCCTTGATGCTTTTTTGAGTAATTATTGACAAAAGAATACCGACAGTACCGTAAACTGCCATAGCAAGAACGCCCTTCCACCACTCGAGGTCGATGTTCGTTGCCATTTCAGCAGCAATTGAGCCTATTGAAATACCGACAACATAATCAAAAAAACTCATTTCATTTATCTGTCTGTAACCCATTAGCTTTGCAATGATAAATAAAACAGTTATCGAACCGATTGATAATAAAAAAATGTATAAGAGCTCCATAATACCACCTAATATATTTTGTTCGGTTATATTACGGTTATTCATAAAAAAAGGCCCTTTGACAACAATAGAAGGTCACATAAAAAATTAAAGGCTTAGTAACGAATGTTACCAAGCCTTTAATGGTGCGAGAGACGGGACTTTCTTCTCAACTATCGAACAGTCCACTGGACTGTTCTCCCAAATTTGCCCAGCAAGGAATTGCACGGCAAATTTGGAGTTCGTTTCAAGTCCCGTTATAACAATGAAAAAAGCGAAATACCCAAATGGGTACTTCGCTTTTTTGGTGCGAGAGACGGGACTTGAACCCGTACGAGTCGCCCCACACGCCCCTCAAACGTGCGCGTCTGCCGATTCCGCCACTCTCGCGTCAACGATATGAATTATAGCAGAGTGCATATAATTTGTCAACACTTTTTTCAAAAAAGTTTGAAAATATATTTAGGTTCGTCAATAATCGCAGACGGTGACGCCGCCATAAGACATTCAAAGCTTCTGTATCCCCACGAACAAGCGATTGCCTCCACTCCTGCATTCCTCGCTGTAAAGACATCTATATCGCTGTCACCGAAATAAATAGCCTCCGACGGCTTACAACCAAAGCCATCGATTGCAAGCTTTAGCTGATAAGGATCAGGCTTGATAGGAACATCCTTTCTCGCCCCATAGATGCAATCAAAATAGCCCTTACCGAAAAGTGCTTCTGCCATTAACACGGCAGAATGATGAGGCTTATTTGTAACAATGCCAAGCTTTATGCCTTTTTGCCTAAGCAAATCAAGCTGCTCCTTAACACCGTCATAAATTGCTGCATTATCAATCAAAATTTCATTATACTTTTCTTTAAATATCACAAGCGCTTCATCAAGCTCTTCTTCATTAAGCGTATGCTCAAACGCTCTGTCGATAAGCTTGCGTGCGCCGTTACCGACGAAGCGTCTGTAATCACTCTCACTCCACCTTGCTTTTCTGCCGTACCTTTCAAGCACATAGTCACACGCTCTGCCTAAATCAACAAGAGTGTCAACAAGTGTACCGTCTAAATCAAACAATGCACATCTAATCAATACAAATCACTCAAATCCTGTTCCTTCTTTTTTTTGGCGTTGGAAATCATCTTTGCTATAACCACAACAAAGATTGCTCCGCCGATTACAGAACATTCTGTATATATCCTTTTTTCCTGCTTTTCATTTGAAGCGGAAAGCTTACCGCTTTTGACCTTTGTCCACAAATTGTTTTCAAGCTCAATAATATTCTGCGGCAGATTTTTGAAATATTGTGTATTTATATCCTTAGGATAAATAACATCGCTGCCGTAAAGCGAGCTGTCCTCGTTATTCTCAACCGTTATATTAGGTGAGCGATAATAGATATATTCGCAGTTTTCATAGGCAACCTGCGGCTCATGCATAAAGTTGATAAAAGCCTCCGCTCCCCTTTTATTCTTTGAGCATTTAGGAACGCAAAATGCATCGTAAAATGCATTCACGCCTTCCTTTGGAAAGCAATAGTCGAGGTCTTCGTTGTTTTCATACATAAGAAGATAGTCACCTGCATAATAAACGGCAAACGCATATTCACCCGACTCCATGAGGTTAAACACCTCATCCATTACATAGACAGGATTAACCTTGTCCTTTTGCTCGGCAAGAAGCTGTGCGCACTGTGTCCAGTCCTGCTCCGAAAGAGAGTTGAAATCCTGACCGAGCTTTGCCTGTGCAATTGCAAAGGCATCACGCGAGTTGTTGAACATCAAGACCTTATCTCTATACTGCTCGTCCCACAAAACATCCCAGCTGTCAGGCTTTTCATCAACAAGCTTTGTGTTGTAAATCAAAACAGTTGTACCTACATTATAGCAAACAGAATACTTTTGATCGGGATCGTAATAAAGATTTTGAAATTCCTTATTGATATATTTCATGTTTGGAATGTTATCATAATCGAGCTCAAGAAGCATATCCTCGTCAACAAGCCTGTCAATCATGTAATCACTCGGGACGATTACATCGTAGGACACACCGCCGCCGATAAGCTTTGAATACATATTTTCATTAGACTCAAAGTTTGTGTAATTGACCGTACAGCCTGTCAGACGCTCAAATTCCGACACGACATCCATTGACTCCTCGCTGCCGTCAGATATGTACTCGCCCCAATTATAAACATTAACTGTTGTTCCTTGAAGCCCTAAATTCTTATAATATTCAATTTGCTCCTTTGTAAAATACTCATCATCTGCAAAAGCCGTAACCGGCATTATTGTAAGGATTGAAATGACGCACAAAAGAAAGCTGATTATTTTTTTCATTTCGCATCACTCTTACCCTTTGCATCAGACCTGTTTTGAGCAACATTCATAAGAATGAGTAATACTAAAATAACAACGAACATGAGAGTTGAAAGCGCAAACATATCAGGCTTCACTCTCTTTTTTGTCATAGAGAAAATATAAATCGGGAGTGTTTGATAGCTTGGACCGTTTGTAAAATAGCTTATGATGAAATCGTCAAGAGAAAGCGTAAAGCTCATTACACATCCTGTTATAATACCGCTGAGTATCTCAGGCATGACAACCTTAAAAAATGCATTTACAGGCTTGCATCCAAGATCAACCGCCGCCTCGTAAACATGCATATCAAACTGCTTAAGCTTTGGCATAACGTTGAGTATCACATAAGGAAATGCAAATGTAACATGAGCAATAAGCAACGTCCAAAAGCCGAGAACATCGCTTTTATTTACAAGAGCTCCCGCAAACACGAAAAGGAGCATCATTGCAATACCCGTTACAATTTCAGGATTCATCATAGGAATATTTGTAGCAGTCATCATGGCTCTTTTGTAAAGCTTGTTTTTAGAGTTAAACAGACCGACCGAGGCAAGTATTCCGAGAACCGTTGCCACAAATGCTGTACAAAGCGCAAGGATTACAGTGTTTTTCAACGCATCCATAGCTGCTGTGTCCGAAAACATTTCCCTGTACCAATGGGTAGAAAAGCCGCTCAATACATACGTGCTGTTTGATGAATTAAATGAAAACAGCATCATAATTGCGATAGGTGCATACAAAAACAAAAGTATCAAAAGCATATAAAGCCTTGAAGCGACAGAGGTTTTCTTTTTCATATTACAACACCTCCGTCATCATCTGCACCAAAATAGTTCATTACACCAAGGCAAATAAAAATAAGCACCATAAGAACAAGTGACAACGCTGCACCGAGGTTATAGTTATTTGCACTTTGGAATTGCGTTTCAATGACATCACCGATTAAAACAATCTGTCCGCCGCCAAGCTTTTGAGTGATATAGAAGGTTGAAACGCACGGCACAAACACCATGGTAATACCACTGAGTACACCCGGCATTGAAAGAGGTATAATAACTCTTTTAAACACCTGAAGTCTGTTTGAGCCCAAGTCCTGTGCCGCCTCAACAAGTGAGTTGTCAAGCTTTGAAAGAACTGAATATATAGGCAAAATCATATACGGTAAAAAGTTATACACCATACCGAGTATGACTGCTCCTCCTGTGTTTATAAGCTTTAACGGCTGCAAGCCGATAGATGTTAGAATTGTGTTGATAATTCCCGTATCTCCCAAAATAGTCATCCAGCTGTAAGTTCTTATAAGAAAATTCATCCACATAGGGAGCATCACTATCAGCACCATCATCTGCTGACGACGGTGAGAATATTTTGAAATAATATAAGCAAACGGATAACCGATAACAAGGCATATAACCGTTGCCGCAAGACCATACAATACCGACAAAAGAATTGTAGGAATATAAGACGGTATCTGTTCGATTGAGTTAAGTGAAAATGCGCCGCTCTTATCTGTAAAAGAATAGTAAACCACCATGAGAAGCGGTGCAATTATAAAAAGAACAGACCATAACAAATACGGCTTATCAAGAAGCCTTGACGAAAGCTTACTCCTCATCCTCGTCCTCCCAATTGTAGGACGCATCGGAAATGTGATCCATTTCATCGGAGAAATAGGAGTAGTCACCGAATTCGCCGCTGTATTCGCTTCTGTTCATGATGTGGATTGCATCAGGCTCGATATACATGCCGATTTCCTCGCCGACCTCATGATGCTCAATTGTTTGAATCATCCAAATAAAGCCTGCAACATCGACAAGAATTTCAAAATGAACGCCCTTAAATGTGACGCTTGTAATTCTACCGGGAAGAGAAGCCTTGCTGCCTTTTTTTACAATCTTAATGTCCTCAGGTCTAACAACTGCTTCAACAAAAGCATTCTCGCCAAAGCCTGAATCAAGGCACTCAAATGTTACTCCGCCAAACGATACAAGATAGTCCTTAATCATTACGGCATCAACGATATTCGACTCGCCGATAAAGTCTGCAACAAATGCATTTACCGGCTCATTATAAATATCCTCAGGTGTGCCGATTTGCTGAATTTTACCCTTGTCCATAACAACAACCGTATCAGACATGGAAAGAGCCTCTTCCTGATCGTGAGTAACATAGATAAATGTGATACCAAGCCTTTTTTGAATTGACTTAAGCTCTGTTTGCATATCCTTGCGAAGCTTTAAATCAAGCGCACCGAGAGGCTCGTCAAGAAGAAGCACATGCGGATGATTTGCAAGCGCTCTTGCGATTGCGACTCTCTGCTGCTGACCGCCGGAAAGCGAGTCGATGCTTCTCTTTTCAAAGCCCTTTAGGTTAACAAGCTCAAGCATTTGTGCAACTGTTTTTCTTATTTCATCCTTAGGCTTCTTTTGGATTTGCAAGCCAAATGCAATATTTTCATATACATTTAAATGAGAAAAAAGAGCATAACGCTGGAATATGGTGTTCACCTTTCTCTTATGAGGAGGAACATCATTTATCTTCTTGCCCTCAAACACAATATCTCCTTCGTCCGGCTCAATAAAGCCTGCTATGCAACGAAGAGTTGTTGTTTTACCGCATCCGGATGGGCCAAGCAACGTTATAAACTCTTTTTTGTTAATATATAAATTCAGTTTATCAAGAACGACATTATCGCCGTATTTCACTGTAATGTCCTTTAAGTCTATTATCTTTTCCAATATACACATCCTCTTTATAACCCGATTATACTGATTTTATACAAATTGTTAAAACGCAGTACATGACATAATATATATAAAATTCATTAAAAAGTCAATATATTTTTCTTAATATTTCCTTACCTAAGACAGCCTCTTCAATCGTACTGCCTACAAGTGAAAAATCGCACACCATTGATTTCGGCTTAAGAAGATAATTGTCCATACCAAACGGTACGAAATAGTAGTTTTTATAGTTGAGTAAAGCACCGATATTTTTCGCCGCCGCGCCGAGTGCATCATTTGTTGACACACCGATTACGACAGGTCTTGAATTTCTCACATGGCTTTTAGCAGCCATAGTTACCGATGTATCTGTAATTCCGTTTGCGAGCTTTGCAAGGGTGTTACCGGTACAAGGCACAATAGCAAGAACATCAAACATTCTTTTAGGTCCTATCGGCTCTGCCTGCTCAATCGTGTGGATTATACTGTTGCCTGTTATTTCGATTAGCTTGTTTTGTATGTCAATCGCTTTACCGAAGCGTGTATCCATTGAATAAGCATTTTCGCTCATAATCGGTGTTACATTATGCCCAAGCTTTACAAGAGATTTCAATGCCTCCATTGACTTATCAAAGGTGCAAAACGAGCCTGTAAGGCAATAGCCTATATTCAACCTAATCCCTCCTCTATCATTGATAAAACCGTTTTCGCAACCAAAGCACCTGCCGCCTCTGCCGAATACCTCAACGGTAGCTGCTTACCGTCGATGAGATTTACCCCCTTTGAGTTGGCATACAGCTTATCAATTCCTCCGGGAAAGGATGCGAGCTCAATAAACATGGCATCCTTTGAAAAAGCATCGATTTCGCTTTTTGAAAAAATCAGCTGCGGTACAGTATTAAATATAGCATCATAGTTATTGTCTTGAGAAAGCTCAATCAGTGTAATTGCCTTTGCGTTATTGTGAACAGCCTGTGTTCTGTTGACATTTGAGCGGGCGCACACTGTAACACTGCTGCCGTAAGCGTTCAAAAGTCTATGAAGTGCCTTTCCTATTCTTCCATAGCCTGAAATAAGAACATTTGCGCCAAGCAGGGATTTTTCACTGTTTTCCTTAAATAATGCTATTGCACCCTCGGCAGTTAAATATGAATTGGTAAGCAAAAAGGATTCATTTTTATTGTAATCATAGCCTTCATAATTGCCAAAGCCGTAAAACACCGTTTTTCCCTCAAGCCCGGCAAAATGCTCCGGCTTAACAGGTATAGGCAACAAAACATAATCAGCCCTGCCGACATCTGTAATTTCGTGTCCGTTTTTTATCAAATAATCCTTTGCATAAGCCATTCTTTTATCCTGTGAAAACGGGACGGCAAATAATTTCTTTTGCATAAGCATTTCTCCAAATTCGAGTATGATAAGCTTTTTTATTCATTCTATGACAGGCAAAATATTTAGTTAATAGGTATTTATTTTTTTTTACGAAGGTAGTATAATATAAAAGTATTGGAGGATTGATTTGTATGTATCAAATTGACGATTTACTCAAGAAGGTTAAAAAAGTTCATTTTATAGGTATCGGCGGTGCAGGAATGTGCCCACTTGCCGAAATACTCATTTCTCTCGGATACAATGTATCCGGCTCTGACAATAATGACACTGAAACATTTAGAAGAATCGAAAAAGAGGGTGCAAGGGTTTATCTCGGTCAGGTTAAAGAAAACATCACGGATGATGTCGAGCTTGTAATCTACACTAATGCAATACTTGCCGGCAATGAGGAGCTTGAATATGCAAAGGCTAACTTCCCTTGCTTTGAAAGAGCGGATCTGCTTGGAGCAATGAGCAGAATCTTTACAAACTGTATAGGCGTATGCGGTACTCACGGAAAAACGACAACATCATCTATGCTCACGCAGGTGTTGCTTGAGGCAGGTCTTGACCCGAGTGCAGTAATCGGCGGCAAGCTTCCTATCATAAACGCTTACGGCAGATTCGGCAAGAGTCAAAACTTTGTATGCGAAAGCTGTGAATTCAACAACACATTCCTCAAGATGAATCCCGATATTGCAGTCATCCTCAACATCGACGAGGATCACCTTGATTTCTTCGGTAATCTTGATAATATCAAAAAATCGTTTAGAGAATTTGCAGAAAAAACAACAAAAACAATTGTATATAACGGTGACGATGATAACACGGTTGATTGCCTTAGGGGTATCAAAGGTAAAAAGCTTGTCTCAATCGGTAAGAACGACGGTAACGAATGGGTTGCAAAAAACATTGATGTTCCCGGCGGCTTTAAATCAAGCTATGATGCTTACCATAACGGAGAATTTGTTGCAAGAGTTGAATTGTCCGTTCCGGGTGAGCATAACATTCTCAACTCCCTTTGTGCATTCGCAGCAGCATATGAAAGCGGTGCCGAAATCTCAAAGATCTGCAGTGGATTAAAGGAATTCGGCGGTGCAGGCAGAAGATTTGAGCTTGTAGGCACCTACAAGGGCATAACGATTGCCGATGACTACGCACATCATCCGGCTGAGATTAAGGTTACTCTTGAGGCTGCAATGAAAATGAAATACAACAAGGTGTGGGCAGTACATCAGCCGTTCACATACACAAGAACATCGTTGTTGCTTGATGATTTTGCTCAGGTGCTTCAAATACCGGATGAATGCATCATTTCCGAGATTATGGGCAGTCGTGAGGTAAATACAATAGGAATTAAGGCAAGTGACCTTTCCGACAAGGTGCCGGGAAGTATTCAGCTTGACACATTTGAAGAGATTGTTGATTACCTTGTTGATAATTTAAAATCAGGTGATTTAGTGATCACTCTCGGCTGCGGTGATGTGTATAAGGTCAGCCGTATGCTTGTTGAAAGATTAAAATAAAACAAAAACCGTTGTGAAAATAATCACAGCGGTTTTTTACTTGAATAAATGCTTTATTCGTTTTTCAAATTTATTTTTGTATAAAATAAAGGATAGCTTTACAAGTCTGTCGTATATGACGAAAAGAATATTCATCATAATTATCAAAGCAATTAAAATTACAACAAAATTTTCTTCCTCGATAAAAGGAACTCCGAAAACATAAAATAAAATTATTTGACATAATGCGTAGGCTGAATTGAAATAAATAAGCTTGATAATGAGTGAAAGGAATTTCGGCTTAATTCTATTAAAGGCACCGGCGATTATTGGATAATACCCAAAAATCGCAACATAAATCATCGAACATTCCCTATCGGCAGAAAGTATTAGTGCCAATGCACTGCTTGAAACATAGGTAATCCATGCGGCAGACGATGAAAAGGTCGTTTTCAGCATTATCATAAAAAGGCTTACAATGATAGGTACGGCATAGGCGAGTATGAATGTTGCGCCTCCCAAAAACATCAATACAACCGTCAATGAAGTAATTATCGAGCATACTGCAAGCTGTGTTGAATTTTTCATATCATCGCCTCCTTTTCTTAATTCTATCACTCTGAATAAAATATGTAAATCTGTCTCTTATACACATCTCCGAGCCCACGAGACAAG
>CAMGDK010000022.1 GCA_946042285.1 uncultured Clostridia bacterium
ACACCTAAGCCTTCGTCGGCAGCGTCAGATGTGTATAAGAGACAGTTTTTATTTGTTTTTTTCACTGTTATATTTTGTATCCTTGATTATCTTAACATCATCTCGGTGAACCTTAACAGGTAAGCCGTCGGGTGAGCTGTCAAGCTGAACCTTGAGCATTCCGTCAAGGATAGATACATCGATTACAGTGCCTCTGCCCTCCCTGCATTCAACAACCGTTCCACGCTTTGGAGTAATTTTGTTGAGATATTCATAGGAGTTTTGCTCGTATTTTAAGCAGCACATAAGTCTGCCGCATGTACCGCTGATTTTACCCGGAGCAAGTGAAAGACCTTGGTCCTTAGCCATTTTGATTGTAACAGAATGAAAATCATCAAGGAAGGTTGCACAGCAAAACGGTCTGCCGCATATACCGAGACCGCCTAAAAGCTTGCTCTCGTCCCTGACTCCTATCTGCCTCATTTCAATTCTAATATGTAAAGCAGAAGCCAAATCCTTAACAAGCTCCCTGAAATCGACTCTGCCGTCGGCAGTGAAGTAGAATATTACCTTTGAGCCGTCAAAGGTGTATTCTGCACCGGTAAGACTCATTTCAAGCTTATGCTTGTTGACAAGCTCTGTGCAAATCTTCAGCGCGTCCTGCTCTTTAATTTTGTTGTTTTTTATTGTTTCAAGGTCCTTGTCAGTTGCAATACGCTTAACCGGCTTTAACGGCGACACAATTTCGCCGTCCTCAACCTCTTTAACATTTGAGTATGCAGTACCGCATTCGGTTCCCTTTGCCGTTTCAACAATAAGCTTTTGACCGTATTGTATGTCAAGACCGTTAGGATCAAAATAATATAATTTTCCGGTGTCCTTAAATCGAACGCCAATAACCTTTGTCATATAAGTCTCCTGTTTGTTTTATTTTCCTGCCGCCTGTCTTAACCTGCAGCACAGGCGCGTGATAAGCAGTGAATTGTTTGAATTCATCAACGCCTCTGATTTTAACTGTGTACATTCATTTAAAAGATTTAACAGCCTCTGCCTTGAAAGCCTTGCTCTCAAAAGCATTGCGGTATCCTTTTGACCTGAGATGAAGCCGTCGTCCCCGTCTGCAAGAAGCGCATCTCTGAATATGTTTTTGAGCAAATCACAAGCAAAAACGATTGCCTCTCTGTCCTTTTGGAAAAAGGCGCACTCCGACAACAGCGCAAATTCGTTGTCGCCGACAAGGGCATTGCACATCTTTTTGCATACTGCGACAATCTCGTTTGCCTTGCCGTCACCAAGGCTCTCCATAGCTTTGCCGATATTACCGTTAAAGGCTTCAATAGTTCTTTTTGCAGTTAAAAAATCGGTTGAGGAGTCGTGATTAACAAGGTACTTAGCCCCGTCATCACCGTTAACTCCCTCGAGTGAAATTACAACCGAGCGCGACAGTACGGTGCTTAACAGAGCACTCTTTGATTCAGCCGTCAAAATAAATATAACATATTCCGGCGGCTCCTCAAGTATCTTTAAAAGTGCATTTTGAGCCGAAGCATTCATGCAGTGAGCATTTGCCAAAATGTAAATCTTGTATTTTGCTTCGTTAGGCTTAATATATGCATCTTCAATTATTTTACGAACAGTATCAACATGAAAGGAATTAGCCTTGCCGGACGGAATGTGCTCAAATATATCGGGATGCACACCGTCCCTTGCTTTTTTGCACTGAGCACATGCGTTGCAGGGCTTATCATCACCTCTGCAAACAAGCGTCTGCGCAAGCAAGCGCGCAAGAGTTTTCTTGCCTATACCGCGTTCGCCGTCAATTACAAGTGCGTGAGGAAAACGATTTGACTCGATAAGCGCGCCGAGCTTTTCTATTGTCTTTTCATTACCGATAAAGTCGTTAAATTTCATAATTAAAGTTATAGCTTTCTAAATTGTTCAACATCAATTACAAATGCAACTGCACCGTATTCATCGACATATACGGGCTCGTTGAGAAGCGAGCCTTCAACAGTGCTTTGCACCTTGAGCTGCTTTTTTATTCTCTTTGTAATATTTTTTTCGATTAACTCGAACAATGCATCAATCTTTTCTTCCTCAATGCCGAAGAGTATTGTTGTGTTGCCGTTTTCAAGGAATTGACCTGATGTTGAAATCTTTGTTGAAAAGTATCCATGTGCACTTGTTTGTGCAAGCACCTTTGGCACATCCTTGTTAGACAAAATCACTATTACCAATTTCATAATTATCACCCATTATATAGCATAATACTTTTGTTTACATTTATGATTATACTGAAAATCAAGCGATAATTCAACAAAGCGTATTCATTATTAAGACAAAATTTACAATGCGGAAACATTTATTATCCGTTTTGTAATAATTTGTCGAATGTTATATTACCGATGCTATTGCAACAATCACCGGCATGGTAAGCACGGACAAAATAGATGACTGTGCCGCAATTTCAGAGCCGAGCGAAGCGTCGTTGTCGTATTTAGCGGCATACATTGCGGTGTTTGTAGCCGTAGGTGCAGAGCTTGAAATAATCATTGCAGTGAGTAAATCGCCCTTGACTCCGCACAGCCTAAACAAAGCGAGCATGCATCCCGGAATGAAAATCAATCTCATAAAGGATACAAAATATAATTCCTTTTTGAGAATAAGATTTTTAAAATTTGAATTGGCAAGGAATGTGCCGAATACAATCATAGCAAGAGGGGAATTGCAGTTGCCCACAATCTCCATGGGATAATTTATAAAATACGGAATTTGCGGCTGTAAAAAGAAGAGAGGTAATCCGATAATAACAGATATTGAGCCGGGATTAAATATCAGCTTTTTTAAATCAATTTTAGCCTCGTGACCGCTGATTTCATAAATTCCTATTGTGAATGCGATAATATTGAAAACCGCAACATATATTGAGCAGTAGAATATACCCTCGTTGCCGATAACGCTTTTTGCGAGCGGCAGTGCAAGAAATGCTGCATTTGACAGCACAATTCCGTAGTGATATATTCCTCTTTCCTTTAGAGATCTTTTCCTAAAGGTCAAAAGCGATACAAGAGTGCCGAATATGTGAGTTGCAAACGCACACGCAAACGCTACAAATATTCCCTTAACATGCTGCTCAGTGTATTCCATTGTCATAAAGGTATGAATAATTGCTATCGGCAAAATCACGTTAAACAACAGGTCGATAAGACGCTTGCCGTCCGATTGCCTGAATATTCCCGTTTTGTCGGTGACAAATCCGATACCTGCAATGAGGTAAAGTATAAACACCTGCAAGGCTATTGTTTTTAAGCTTTCTGCAAACAATTTTATTTCCTTCTTATATTTCTTTTTGCTTTTTTGCCGTATCAATTACAAGAATAAGCATTGTAATTGCGAGCATTAGATATGTTAATACCGAAAATTCGGATTTGTGAATTAAGCTTTGCTTGTTTGCAACATGAGCAAGCAGCCTCGGCAAAGCAATAATAATACTCATTGAGATTGCCCCTAAAGCAGAAAAGGTCAGCAGCTTGCTTGGCTTGTCCTGCTTCTTATCTAATATCGAAATGTAGCAAAACGACGAAATGATTACCATTATACAAAAGATAAATTCACAAAAGTACTCTGAGCCGTAAACAATATCCGAAATGTTAAGCATGAGTATTAAAAGCTTCATAAATCCCCAAAGGATTACGCAAAAGTGAAGCAGATTAAATTTTCTGTAATCATAGTATGTACCCTTTGCCGTAAGAGAAATCATGTAAAAATACACACTGCAAATCAATGCGCAAATTCCAAGAGCAATAACTGCAAAGGTGTAATTGTATTCGACAATCAAAGTGCTGTCAAGGTACCTGACGGTATTGAGGCATTGATGCAAAAAATCCCAAAAAAATGAAATGCTCAGTATCAAAAATAACATGCTGTGCCTTTTTGAATTTGACAATTCCGGTATTTTGCCGTCTTTGTTCAGGAATGAATATATTACACCGCAAATCATAGCTAAGCCTGCCAGCGCATAAACAATGTATGAAAGCGAATGCGCCCCGGTGATAAGACCTGTGTCAATGTCGGTGAATTTCAATAGCTGAATCAGCCTTATCATACAGCCAGAAAATGAGAACAGCAACAGCAAGGAAAGCAAAAAGCCTTTAATATGCTTAACCATTATTGTTATTAGCCTCTCTCGTCAATTTGCTTAAATTCTCTCGTTTTGCTTACGCTCTTGTAAGCTGGACGCATAATCTTGCCGCCTGATGTGAGCTCCTCAAGCCTGTGAGCGCACCAACCGGCAATTCTTGATACTGCAAAGATAGGTGTATATAAATCCTCGGGAATACCAAGCACCTTGTAAACAAGACCTGAATAAAGGTCAACATTTGCACACATAACCTTTTCCACACCCTTGACCTCTGCAAACACTTGCGGAGTAAGAAGCTCTATGTTTTCAAGAGTTTTAAATTCCTTTTCAAATCCCTTTTCATAAGCAAGCTTCTTTGCGTTAGCCTTGAGTATTACTGCACGAGGGTCGGAAAGCGTGTAAACAGCGTGTCCCATACCGTAAATAAGACCGGAGCCGTCACCTGCCTCCTTGTTAAGCACCTTAACAAGATGGTCCTTAACCTGTGACTCATCTGTCGGGTCTGCAAGTGTGGACATAATCTCATCCATCTGCCTTGCAACACGAAGATTTGCACCACCGTGCTTTGGTCCTTTAAGTGAGCCGAAGCCTGCTGTGATAGCAGAATAAGTGTCGGTACCGCTTGAGGTGAGAACTCTTGTTGAAAAGGTTGAGTTGTTACCGCCGCCGTGATCGGCGTGAAGCATAAGGCAAATATCAAGAAGCTTTGCCTCCTCGTCGGTAAATTTTTTGTCAACACGAAGCTGATTGAGTATGTACTCCGCCATTGACTGCTCTTTTTTGATTGGATGAAGGAACATCGTCTTGTCGTAAAAAGCCCTGCGCTTAACCTGATATGCAGCATTCATGATTGTCGGCATCTGTGCTATGAGCTGAAGCGACTGACGCAAAACATTCGGGATGGAAGTATCGTCGGGATTTTCGTCATATGAATATAGGCACATAACAGAACGAGCCATCTTGTTCATGATGTCCCTTGCAGGATGCTTCATAATCATGTCTTCAATAAACTCCTCGGGGAGAGTCCTGCACTCTGCAATTACCTCACGAAGAGCAATAAGCTGATTTTCTGTCGGTAAATCACCGAAAAGAAGAAGCCAAACAACCTCTTCAAATCCAAAACGATTGTTTTCGATACATCCGTTGACAATGTCGTTAATGTCGTAGCCTCTGTAAGACAGCTTACCCTCCTTAGGCAGTCTTTCGCCATCGAGGATATAATAGCCCTCAACAGAGCATATACGGGTAAGACCTGCCATAACGCCGGTGCCGTCCTCGTTACGAAGTCCTCTTTTTACATGGTATTTTTGATAATCCTTTGTATTTATCGAGTTATTCTTGTCAAGCTCGTGACATAAGCTTGAAAGAGCGTCCATGGAAATAGGCGAGATATAACAGTTTGACACAATACCATTCCTTCCGTAATTATCTTTTATCTTAGGTAAAATAAATCAATATTTGCGCATTTAGTCATATTATCGAATTATTATACATAATTTATAAAATAAAGTCAAGGAGGCGATAGCTTGAAAAAGGCACTGATAATTTATGCCGTGGTATTTGCTTTAACCCTTGCAGTGCCCGCAATTGTATGCTTTACAAATACGGGTACCTCCGACTCAAGCGAGCTTGTAAATATTTTTCGCTCGTGTGTCACTCTACTTGAGTGTTGTCGCTGATTTTTTTAACAGAAATATCGGACTGTGCAGCAATTTCCGCTTTTAAAAATTCATCATTCCAGCTGTTCGACATGGTGCGATACGCGTCTGTATCATTGCATGCAAGCTGCTCGCCGAGTCGAATACTGTCACTTTTTGCTCTTTTGCATGCAAGAAAGGCATTGCTCATAAGCAGACAAAGCTTTTGGTCTGCGAGCTTTTTTATTCTTTCATGGTCCTGCTTGTCAAGAGTGATATCTATACCGTTTTCGATTTCGTTTATCAGCATGTCACCTGTGATTTTTGCGCTCAAAACAACATGCTTGTTTATGATTGATGCTCTTTTTTTGCATTTTATTCGTGATAGCTTTAATCCGATTCTTCCAAGCTTTGAGTCTTCAACCTCGATAATCATGTTGTTAATATCTCCGGTTAACAGAACAAAGCCCTGAGTTTCCTCTCTGCTTGTTATATAGCTTAAGCTGTTGCCTGAAAACAAAGCAATGCCGTCGGTTGAAACGGATTTTTCGCCCTTTTCAATTTTAAGAACAGGCAGGAATAAATCCGAGGTTTTATCATTGTAAATATTTAGCAAATCACTTGCAGTCACAAGGACGGACAAGCCTGATTTTTCACTGTTGTTAATGAGATACAGCATGTTTTCGCACGGTACGGCAGTGTCGTTTTCCTTGCTTTTAATAATATCCTCTGCCTTATCACTTGCCATACAAACTGCAATGTCCGCTCTTGAGTCCGTTGAGCGAAGTAGATAGTCGAGCTCCTTTTTAAAATCCTTATCTGCCAATCCTCTTCCGAGAATTATCAGCTTGTTTTGACCGAAGAATATTCGTTTTGAAAGTGATGTTGAAATATTGACTATTGCAGAGTTTAACGATTTGCCCTTGTCGGCAGTGTTGATTGTCATGTTACCCTGCGGAGTTTCGGAGCTGTTGCTGATGCCGACATTAAGCGTTTGAAGGTGCAGGCTGATTTCGTCGCCCTGTCTGTCAATCGCGATGCCTTCAACGATTGCAAGGTCCTTTAAGTGCCTGTTGTCTGTACAGCCTGTAAGCATTAGCGAAGCGATAACAAGCAGAGTTAATATTTTATATCCCTTAATTAGCTTCATTCGTACTCTTCCTTTTTCCGAAAACAAGTGTGATCAGCGGTATTAAAACACAGAAAATCCAAAACGGAATATTTAAAATAATCGGTGATGCTTTAAGACTCAATCCCGTTTGAAGCATTACGACGGTAAGTGCAAATGTGATAACACCTATCACCGTGCATTTTTTATTCATGTTAAAACGCTTTATTGATATGGCGGCACAGTATTGAAGCAATACCGTTTTTATGAAAATTCCTGTTATCCAAAATGAAATATGAAGTACATCAAGACGCTCAAGATAGTTGATTTTAGTCATTTGAAACAGTGTGAAAACCGGGAAATCCTCGAGTCTTGCACCGTCGCCCATAATACCGAGCATTATCAAAATTATTGTAAAAAGTGTTGCGTAAGCACCGATTATTCCGCCGACAAAGCTTTTGAGCGCATAGCCGTTTACTCTGTCCCTGAGGCAGAGTAAATATGCAAGCTCTGCCGTGTTACTGCTTAGTATTACCGCATTTCGCAGTATAACACCTGTGCTGTTTGTAACAACGGGATAAAGGTTTATTTCCCTGTATCCCTTGATGTTCATTGAGACTACAAAGATAATCCCGATTACAGTAAGCAAAAAAGCAAATCCGGCAAATCTTGTAAGCGCTTCTATTCCAAGCTTACAGCAGTACCATGCACATACTGCTATGATTACGACAAACAGCCAAGCCTTTGTCTCAGGGTTTAGAGTGGTTGAAGCAAAATATGAAAATCTGCTGATGTTTACAGATGACAGAAAGATAAAAAAAAGTAAATATAATAATCCGACAAATCCGTTATCAAAAGGATTTTTGCCTTTTGCGTAGCAATAGACAGCCGGCAGTGACAGTACAAGAGTCAGACCGAGTGAAATCACAAGGCTAATGAGCAAATCTGCACCTATCGCACCGTATGTCATCGATGACACGGCAGTAAGACTAACGACTATTCTGCTTAAATAAACAAGGCAAAACAGACCGAACGGTGATATTTTATTTCTTTTCGGCATCAATTTCGACACCTCGCAGTTCGTTTACTCTAACCTTGCGCTTTGATAGCTTTTTCCAGCTTTCGCGATAAAAAATGTCACCTAAGGAGTTAAAGTCAAGCGGTGAAATCGGTGATGACAGTGCAACGCCGAATGGGTTGAGCGAGCATATATTTATGCACATAACTGACGCACCGAGCACAATTCCGTACATGCCCGTTGTGCCACCGATTATGATAAAAACAAACCTTAAAACAGATACACCCTCATACAGCTGATAAACAACATAGGACGATATAGCCGTTAATGCAATTACTACAAGCATCGGCGCACCTATCAGTCCTGCCGTAACCGTTGTTTCACCGATTACGATACCGCCGATAATTGATACTGCATGTCCTATCGCCCGCGGCAACCTCAATCCTGCCTCACGCATGATTTCGTAAAGTATTAAAAGCATCAGTGCCTCTGTCATCAGCGAGAACGGAGTTGTTATTTCCTCATTAGCAATTGTAAAGAGTAAGCCTGTCGGCATAAGCTCCTGATGAAATGTTCCTATTGCAACATAAAGACCGGGAAGGAAAATGGAAATAGCAAAGCTGAAATATCTCAAAATACGAATAAATCCGCTGTAAAAAGGCGGGTTGTCATAATCGTCAACGCTTTGAAAGCTGTCGCTGAAGAGTGCAGGCAAATAGATTGCAAACGGAGTGCCGTCAACAAGCAGAACAATTCTGCCCTCAAGAAGCTTTGACACTGCTACATCAGGTCTTTCAGTATTGCCGACGCTTGAGAAAAACGATTTTATATCGGTATTTACAAACGGTACAAGCTCACCGTAATCAACAATCGTGTTGAAATCGGCATCAACAAGTCGTTTCTCAATTTCATCGACAAGAGCTTTGTCTGCGCGGTTGTCAACATAAGCAATGACGACAGGTGTCTTTGCGGCAGATCCGAGCGTTAACTGCTTTAGCTTTAGGTGGGGAGTTTTGAGTCTTCGTCTTAAAAGAGCCTTGTTGTCGTTGAGTGCCTCGACGAAGCTTTCCTTTGCGCCTTTAACATTGTTTTCGTTTTTAGGCTCGTCAACAGAGCGCTTTTCCCACCCTTGTATTCCGCATACAATAGCCTTATCAACGCCGTCCAAAATTACAACGCAAAATCCGCTCATCAAAAAGAAATAGCAATCCTCAAAGGATAAAGCCTCTTTCATCTCAAGCGAGTTGACAACCTTTAGCTTTATATTCTCAAAAAGCTCGTCGTTATCCTTGAAATCAACCGTCCTTTCAAGTATCGGAGATACAATCATTTCGGAAAGCTGAAGCGAATTTATAAGTCCGTCCATAGCCAAGAGTAAGCACCTTACACCGTTTGTTGTTGCCTTGCGAAGCAATAAATCAGAGCAATCGGCAAGGTCGCCTTTTATTTTTTTTAAGTTCTCGTCGTAATCCCTGAAAAGCCTTTGCATACAATCACCGATTTTATTATAACCAAAATCAATTTCTAATATTAGCAGGATTTCACGGCAAAATATAATTGGTGATAAACATGACGGTTAATCTGATAAGAGCAGTAATAATATATGTTTTTGTAATTGTAGCAGTTAGGCTTATGGGCAAAAGAACAGTAGGAGAGCTTAATCCTCACGAGCTTGTAATAACGATTTTACTCAGTGCAATAGCGGTTATTCCGCTTGAGGAAAACTCAATGCCGCTTGCTAATTGCCTTGTTCCGATTTTGCTTTTTGTCAGCCTTGAAATAATCGTTGCCTGTGTGTCCCTGAAAAGTGTTAAAATCAGGAATTTTGTTCAGGGCAGACCGATAATGATAATCAAGGACGGTAAGCTCGATCAATCAAAGCTTGCTCAGCTACGATTTACTATTGATGATGTTGTTGACGCGCTTCGTCAAAAGGATGTTTTTGACATTAGTCAGGTGCAGCAGGCGGTTATTGAAACTAATGGCTCAATATCTGTTTTGCTCAAGGCTGAATATCAGCCGATGACATTGAATGATGCAGAAATTAAGGTTGAAGAAAAGGGCATGCCGATAGTCGTTGCAACAGACGGTAAAATTGTTACGCAGTATTTTAACGAGTATTATGTTGATAAAAAGCAGATAGAAGGTCTGCTTAAAGACTTAAGGCTTGACGAGTCGCAGGTTATGCTTCTTACCGTTGACAGATTAGGAAACACCTATGTTATTAAGAAGGAGGAAAAATGAAGAGATTATATGTCGCAATCGCGTTTTTACTTGTCTGTATAGGTCTTTGCACTTATGAGCAAATACTTATTGAGGAGGTATATAAAACATCAACAAATCTAATCGACATTGCAATAGATTATGCCGATGATGAAAAATATCAGGACGCACAATCTGTTTGCGCCGTATTGAAGAAATATTGGGATAAAAAGTATCCGTATATAACATCTATGGCAGAGCACGGTACGGCTGATGATGCGGGAGTATTGATTGACACACTTGAGGATACGGCAGAAAACGACACCGACTCTCTTCATTCACAGCTCGTTGAAGCTAAGGCAAGAGTTAAGCTTGTACGCGACACTGCAAAAATATCCTTTGGAAATATATTTTAACGGCATCACGCATATATTTGAGTTAAGACAATAAAAAATGAAAAGAGTGATGCTATGAAATTTTATCCTGAGGAGAGCTGTTGTGAGCTTGATAAGGCTTTTGACACTCTTGAGGAAATAGAGGAGGCAATGATAGAAAATCAGGTGATTGAGTCAAAGGTTCTTCTTTGCGACCGTGAGCATAATCTTCATGTTGACCTTGGTGTGATACGCGGAATAATACCGCGTGAGCAAGGTGCAATCGGGATTGAAGACGGTACCGTGCGTGATATAGCGCTGATTTCCAAGGTCAACAAAAGGGTTTGCTTCAGTATAATAGGGCTTGAAAAGGATATTTATTCCAACACCTGCGCAATCCTGTCAAGAAAAGCAGTTCAAGAAAGGTGCATAAATGACTACATAAGCAATTTGCAGGTGGGAGATATTATTGATGCCAGAGTAACACATCTCGAGCGCTTTGGTGCTTTTATTGATATAGGAGCAGGAATTAACGCCTTAATTCCTATTGATATGCTTTCCGTTTCAAGAATAAGCCATCCTGCACAGCGCCTGAAAACAGGTGATGACATAAAGGTTGTGCTGAGAAAGCGCGAGCCGGAGAAGCTGACCTTTTCACTTAAGGAGCTTCTCGGCACATGGCAGGAAAACGCAGATGCCTTTCAAATAGGAGAAACGGTTACCGGTGTTGTAAGAAGCATCGAAAGCTACGGCGTTTTTGTTGAGCTTGCGCCTAATCTTGCAGGCCTTGCAGAGCTTCAGGACGGCTTGTTTGTAGGGCAGGAGGTTGCAGTTTATGTAAAGTCAATTATTCCGTCAAAAATGAAGGTTAAGCTAATAATTGTGGAGGCATTTGACAAGGAGGAGTGTCCGCATGAGCTAAACTATTATATCGACAGCGGACACATTGATGATTGGCACTATTCTCCGAGTGATTGCGAAAAGGAGATTTATACTGTGTTTTCGCCAAATTCGCATTTATTATCTAACAGTTGATTTAATATGTAATATGTGGTAAAATATAACGATGACTGCATAGAAAAGAGGTGGCAGGGTGAGGAGATATAATTACTTCGATGATGACTTTGAAGATAATATCGAAAATGAAAACAGTCCAATCGGCGACTCTGAGAGCCTGCCGTTCTCAAATAAGGTTAAGCAAGCTGTCAGCAGTATTGACAGCAGCAAATTCGTTAGCCGTATCAAATCGGATGCGATATTCAAAAAAAGGATGACATGCATTGCATCGGTCGTTGCGGTTGTTGTTATATTTTTATGCTTTATATTGATTTCGTTTAGCGTTATCTCCGGCAGCAATGAGAAAAATGATAAATTCCGTGAGGATGCCGGTAATGTCTGTCTTAACTATATCAAGGAGTACGGCGTTGTCAGGTGGGAGGCGCTTGACGAATCCAAGTACGGTGAAAATCAGGCAAGGCTTACAGGACTTTGCTATGCAAGGCAAATGGATTTTAACGGCGACGGCAGTGACGAGCTTATGCTGTGCTATGATTACAATAATGTCTATCACCTTGAGGTGTGGGGATACGACGGTAAAAGGTTTATTCAGCTTTATAATCAGGAGGCTAATTCAACCGATAATATAAAGGATGGCTCATGGGTAAGCTTTTATCACGATAACAGTAAATATTATATCTGCAAAAGTGAAAAGGAAAATCCCGAAAGAGTTACGCTTTACGCACTGAAGGGCAGTAAATTCAAGGATATTTCAAAAAAGGTCAGCTACGATATTCAAGCAGATACATTTAAGCTTGGAGATAAGGAAAATAAGACTGACTTTGAAACGATTAAGCTTTCTGTTTTCAGGAAATCAAAGGGCGATGTGCTTGTTGAGCAGGTAACAAGAAACATAGACAGCTTCGGTAATATTCTTTCAAGTGCAATCATTACAACAAAGACCGATGCCGAGCTCAAGGCGCAGGCGTATTATGATGTAATAAAAAAGAGAAACGAAAAATACGGCAGGGCGGAAATTAAAACAGAGGACGATGTTACATTTATCGACGGCGTTGCCGTGGTAAGATTGATTGACTTTGACGGCGACGGTAACGATGAGCTTCTTGTCGGATACAGAAAAATGAAGAATAAAAGGAAGTACGACAATTATTCCGGCGAATATATTTACTATAATGAGCCGGTTTACAGTATGGATGTTTACTGCTGGAACGGCAGTGTTGCCAAAAGGATTTTCAGCAAGGATTCCGTATCACGCTTTCAGGAGGATCCAAATACATTCTATATTCTTCTTAAAAACGGCAAGAAAACAACTCATATTTGCAATAATGTCTATACTTATGAAAACAATTATTGCTACACCGCATCCTCAAAGGTTTACAAGCTGAAAAATCAAAGGTTTGAGGTAGTTTATAACTCAAAGATTGTAAACGAGTATGGATATAAGAGATTTTATCTTGATAACGAAAGTGTTTACAGCAGTAGATTCATTCAAGAGGGTTACGATGTTCCGTTGTTTATGAACGACGAGGATGAGATTGGCAGTAATTATACCGCGATTTTCCTGTCAGGCGAGCATCAAACGGATTATCAGTCAACCATTAACACAACCGTTGATACAATTAAAAAGCTTTATCCGGAGTATTCCTCGGTCGCCGAGAATGAACAATAATAATGTAAATGATAATAAAAAAGTACAGCACCGACTCGGCATGAGTCGGTGCTGTTTTCATATATTTCGATTACTTGCTTTTAAGGATTTTTTCACGCTTTGCTTCAAGCTCTGCCTGAGCATCAGCCTTTGTCTTGCCTGTGAAATCATTGAAGCACATTGGAATTATTGTAAGAAGGAAGCCAACCGCAGGAACGATTGTAACGAGTGCTAAAAGCATTTTCTGTGTCTCAACCGACTGCTGGAAGAAAATCTGTCTGCCTTCAATATCCAAAAGGCTCTTGTCAACTGCCTTAAAGTCTGATTTGCCGAGAATTTGACCGAATACAAATGTTGCGATAGCTGCGTTAACCTTTGAAAGAAATGTCTGGAATGAGAAGCAAACACCCTCGTGTCTTTCGCCTGTTTTCCATTCCATGTAGTCAACTGCATCGGCAATCAAAGCATAAGTAATAACATTATAGATACCAAGAGGTAAGCCCATTAAGAAAAGGAATACCCAAAGAAGATAAATGTTTACATTAGTAACATCCTTAGCAAATACAATATAGCAAAGTGTATGTACGATTAAGCCGAATGCAGCAGAGCCGATGTAGATTTGCTTGAGGCTGAGCTTCTTGCGAAGAACAGGGAAGAGAGCCATAGCAGGCACCATGCCGACACCGATAGCAACCGTAAGAGTTGTAACGATTGTTCCTCTCGGAATCCAAAAGCCGTTGTAAGCAGCCTTTGCATCAACATTAGGAAGAAGATTTCCCGCCTCGTCAAAAATCATGCTGAAGTCTGTGTAGTTTTGGATGATAAGGTAGTTACCGATGTAGTCTGCACACTGGTTGGCAGTAACCATTGTTGAGCCAAGGATAGCTGCAAAGATAACGATGATAAGAAGCTTATCCTTGCCAAGCACAACAAATGTTTCCTTGAACGACGGTGTGTGGTCCATCTTCGGCACTCTTTCTCTTGATACAAAGAAAATAAGAATTGAAAGTCCGCAGCCGAGAAGAGCAAAAATCAATGCCGAAGCAAAGAAGCCCTTGTTGTAGCCGAGATTACTTTGATAAAGAATAGGAACAAGAAGTGCAGGAAGAATACCGCCGAATGTTGAACCTAATCTTGCAGTTGAAATAAAGCTTGTTCTTTCGCTCTCAAGCGGAGTGATAACAGAAGACAATCCCCAGAAAGGAACATCCTGAACCGTGAAGGCAACGCCCCAAAGAATATATGTAACGAGCGCCCAAACAAATGCTGCCGTTGAACCGTCCTTAAACGGAGCGGTGAACAAAAGTATTGTTGTTATGGCAATCGGAACAGGTGAGAAGAGGAGATAAGGTCTCATCTTACCCCACCTTGACTTTGTTCTGTCAACAAGCATACCCATCATAGGGTCGTTGATAGCATCAAAAATTCTGCCTATAAGAATGATTGTTGTGCCCTGCTCAAGAGTAAGGCCGGCACCGTTTTGAAAGAATACAAGGGTGAACATTGACATCAAGGTGTAAATACCCGATCTGCCGAATGCGCCCACGGTAAAGGCGATTCTTTCCTTCATTGTTAAATAAGTTTTTTTAGCTTCCATTTATTTTTTCCTCACTTTCAGCGCCGGTAATATTACCGGTCTTGCCTCGTCGGCTTTAACCATTTGCTCAATAAGAAGATATTTAAGCTCCTGTCTTACATGAGCATATCTCTCATCCTTAATAAGATTATGCTTTTCGTTAGGATCCTTTTCCAAATCGTAAAGATAATCCTCAAAATAAGCCTTTGCGTTGTGGTGAATATAGCCTGTTATTGCCGCATCACGCACCGCATACTTAAACCTGTCCGTCCTTATAGCGCGAGAGTTTGTTGCCTCACTGATTTGCATGAATACACAATCTCTCTTTTCGTCGGGATTGTTAATCTGCTTTGTAAGGTCAACACCCATGTACGAATCGGGAATAGGAATTCCTGCCATTGACAAAAGAGTAGGCGGCATGTCGATAAGAGATGAAAGCCTTGTTTCACTCTTACCGCCCTCAAATCCGCCACCCTTGATGATGAGCGGAGTGTGAGTTGCGCTTTCGTGGCACGAACGCTTGTATTCCGGATTTCTTGTCTTAAAGTGTGAGCCGTGGTCACTTGTATAAACGATAATTGTGTCATCGTAGATTCCAAGCTCCTTAAGCTTGTCAACAAGCCTGCCGACATTGTAGTCAAGACGGTTGATGGCAGACATGTAATCGGGATATGATTTTTCATAATCACCCTTTAAAAAGCTTAAATCATCGGGGATAGGATAATCCTTATAATTATCAACGGTTTCCCTGTATCCCTCGTAGCAGTGATGATCGTTTTGATGATGCGGCTCAAGCTGACTGATAAACATAAAGAAAGGCTTTTCCTTATCCCTGTTATCAAGAAATTCAAGCGCATAATCATTTATGCAGTCTGCACGATAGCCCTTGAAATCAAGCTGATTACCCTCGCCGTCAAACACATATCCGTCGTAGCCGTGAGATGTAAACTCTAATATATCGGCTGCGCGCCAATACTGATATTCGCCCTGCTTCTCCTTTGGCACTGCAGTTTTCTCGCAGTGAAGACCAATGCCCGGCAATCTGTTTGATGCAAGATGCCACTTGCCTATGTATGCCGTTTGATAGCCTGCCTCGTTAAAGTAGTGAGCAAGCGGTGTAATGCTGTCCGGAAGCGGAATGCCGTTCCAATAGCAACCGCACTGAGTTGCAAACACACCTGTTTGCAGACACGCTCTTGCAGGACCGCATACAGGCTGACAGGTAAAGTTATTCTCAAACTTTACACCCTCGCTTGCAAGCTGCATAAGATTTGGGGTTACTTCATTGTTAACCGTGTCCCATCTTTGCTGGTCGCTGAAATAAAATATAATATTTTTCTTAGCCATTTTTTCTCCTTTCGGGGATTATTTGTGCCGACACAATAAGCCTAAACAGTGTTTAACAGAGCTTTTTATGTTCTTGAGCACAACACACCCATATTTTACTCCTGTCTCTTATACACATCTCCGAGCCCACGAGACAAGAGGCAA
>CAMGDK010000023.1 GCA_946042285.1 uncultured Clostridia bacterium
GATTGCCTCTTGTCTCGTGGGCTCGGAGATGTGTATAAGAGACAGGTATTGACATGTGCATTTATATATATTATAATTAAAGTAATTGAATTATTATATTATGGCATGTTTTGCCCTTGCAGCAAAATGGGCAAAAGCAAAGGAGAAGAGTATGGAAGAAAACAGAGAAATAGAAATCGATTTAAAGAAGATTTTTACGATGCTCAAAAAAAGGCTGATTTTCATTGTTCTTGTAGGTCTTATCGGAGCAACGATTTCAGGATGCATCACAAATTTCTTCATTACACCGCAATACACAACTAATGTTAAGCTTTATGTAAGCAGCAACACTGACAACCTTTTGGGCTCCGGCGGCTCAATCTCTCAAAACGAGCTCGATGCTTCCACAAGGCTTGTAAACACATACCTTGTTGTTGTAAGAAGTGACAACTTTCTTGAAAAGGTGGCAGACAGGCTCGGCGACGGCACAACCGCTTCTGCCATCAAGAGTATGATAAGCTGCTCACAGATTGACGAAACGCTTGCATTTCAGGTGAATGTAACGAGCTCTAACCCGCAGCGTGCGGCAGATGTTGCCAACGCTATTGCAGAAACATGTCCGAGCGAGATTGTAAGAGTGCTCAAGGTCGGCGGTGTTGAGGTCATCGACTATGCAAAGGTACCTACCTCTCCGTCATCACCAAATTTGAAAAAGAATGTTTTAATCGGTCTTATTGCAGGACTTGCACTTTCATTCGTATTCTTCTTCATAAAAGAAATGTTTGATACAAGAATTATCACATCAAAGGATCTCGAAAAGGACTTTAGTATTCCTGTTCTCGGCTCAATTCCAAGGCTTGTTCCCGTTGAGGCTTCAAAGGACGCTATTGAAAAGAAGGATCAAAGCAGCTTAATCGACAGCATTTTGAGCAGTGACAAGAGTAAGAAGGAGGAGAAATAATGGCTTTGTTTGGAAATAAAAAGGACGAAAAAAGCAAAAAGGGCAAGGGCGGCTACCATTTCAGCAAGGACGACCAAAAGAAAATTCTTTGCGCAGAGTCCCCCTTCGTTGTTAAAGAGGCTTACAGCTCAATCCGTACAAATCTTTTGTTTACTCAGCAGGGCGAGGAATGTCCTATATTCGTAATTACAAGCCCTACCGCTAACAACGGTAAGTCAATCAACTCGATTAACCTTGCAGTGTCATTCGCTCAAATGGGCAAAAGAACGCTTCTCATTGATGCTGATATGAGAAATCCTACTATTCACAGGCTTTTCTCTATCCCCGTTAAAAACGGTCTGTCGGAAATACTTGCAGGTCTTACCGACAACATTTCCGTTACAAAAACGAATGTTGAAAATCTTTCTGTATTGACTGCCGGAAAGATACCTCCGAATCCGTCAGAGCTTCTCTCATCGGAGAGAATGGATAAGCTTTTATCCTTTGTTAAGCAGCATTACGACTGCGTATTTATTGACACTCCGCCTGTTAACCTTGTTACCGATCCTACATCATTCGCATCAAAGGTTACAGGATACATCATTATTGTTAAATCCGGAGTGACGGACACTCAAAGCACAAAAAGAGCCGTTACATCACTTACGAATGTCGGCGCAAACGTGGTTGGCTTTGTGCTTAACGACATCGTTGAGTCAAACGGATTAAAGTATTACAGCTACGGTAAGTACCGCGGATACAGATATAAGTACAGATACGGCTATAACTATAACTACAACTACAATTACAGATAATCGTGTGATTGCGAATAAAGGTGTTTTAAATGAGTAGAAGAAGAAGGCTTCAAAAAAATCTTGAGTTTGGCTCAGGAATAATATCGTTGCTGATTACGCTTGCAACATCGCAGCTCATATTCGGAATCGGAATGAACAAAATTGTTGAATATGAAAAGCACGAATGGATTGAGTATATATTCCTGTTGCTGTTGTCGTATGCGATTGTGTTTTTCAGCCTTTTTTCTCCTATCAATCTGCTTAAAAGAAGTAAGCCGATGGAATTTGTCAACACGATTAGAAACTGCCTTTTGACCTACGGTGTTTTCGGTTCGCTTTTGATTTTGACTAAAAACCCGATTATCGAGTCAAGATACATGTTTTTGTTCGGCTTGATATTGTACTGCTTATATTCGCTTATCATACGATATGCGGTTAAAAAGCTTCTGCTTAACAGAATTGCAAAAAGCAAGGCAGGTACAATGGTCGGCATTATCTCCACCTACGACAGAGCAAAGGAGTTTCTTCCAAAGCTTAAGCTTGATTGGACAAAGGAGATTAAGGGAGTTGCGCTGATTGACTCCGTTTGCAGAAACAACGTTTACAAGTGCATGATTAACGACAATTCAACAAAGGTTTACAGCATTGATGATGTGCCTGTTGTTGCCAACATGGACAATCTTCTCGGCTGGATAAGGACTGCTTCGCTCGACGAGGTTTTCATAAATCTTCCGTATGAATACACAATTGATTTTCAAATCAACGAGTTGATTGAAGAGCTTGAGGATATGGGAATTGTTGTTAACATCAATCTTCCGTCGATCGAGTCGCTTATCGAAAACAGCAAATACGATAACCTTAACTGCATTGTTAAGTCAGGCTATCCGATGGCGGTGTTCTCCCCCACCACACACAGCGAAACAAAGCTGTTTATAAAAAATATTGCGGATTTTGTAGGAGGACTTTTAGGCACTGTTGTTTCGTTACCGATTATTCTTGTCACTGCAATTCCGCTCCTCTTAGAGTCAAAGGGACCGCTTATTTTTAAGCAGCAGAGGGTTGGAAAAAACGGCAGGATATTCAATATTTACAAGCTTCGCTCAATGTATGTTGATGCAGAGGAGCGCAAAAAGCAGCTGATGGAGCAAAACAAAATGGACGGTCACATGTTCAAAATGGATAACGACCCGAGAATTACAAAGGTTGGTAAATTCATAAGGAAATACAGCATCGACGAGCTTCCTCAGTTTTGGAATGTGCTTAAGGGCGACATGAGCCTTGTCGGCACAAGACCGCCGACTATTGATGAGTTTGAAAAGTATGAAAGCCATCACAAAAGACGCCTTTCAATGAAGCCGGGAATTACGGGAATGTGGCAGGTGTCCGGCAGGTCTGACATAAAGGACTTTGAAGAGGTTGTTAGGCTCGACTGTGAATACATAGATGATTGGTCGCTCGCACTTGACATTAAAATATTATTTAAAACCGTTGGCGTTGTTCTTACGCATAAGGGTGCAGAATAGGAAAACAATATGAAAATTGCAATGATGGGACACAAAAGAATACCCTCACGCGAGGGAGGAATCGAGATAGTTGTTGACGAGCTGTCATCACGCCTTGCAGCACTCGGTCACACTGTCGTTGCATACAACAGAAAAGGGCATCATGTGTCCGGCAGGGAATTTGAAAACGGCGAAAGGCTTAAGGAATACAACGGCATTAAGCTGAAAACGGTTTTTACCCTTGAAAACGGCAAGCTCAACGCGATCGTATATAGCTTTCTTGCGGCGCTGAGAATAGCATTTGGCAAATACGATGTTGTGCATATTCACGCAGAGGGACCTGCCGCTATGACAAGGCTGTTAAAGCTTTTCGGCAAAAGAGTTGTTGTTACCATTCATGGTCTTGATTGGAAGCGTGCCAAATGGGGCGGATTTGCAACAAAATTCCTTAAATACGGCGAAGCTACTGCTGCAAAATATGCCGACGAGGTAATCGTTTTATCAAAAAATGTTCAGCAGTATTTTCTTGACACCTACGGCAGAAAAACAGTATTTATCCCAAACGGAGTAACAATGCCGAGCGTCACACCCTGCAGTGAAATCAAAACGAAATTCAATCTCGAAAAGGACGAGTACATACTTTATCTCGGCAGAATTGTGCCTGAAAAGGGCGTTCATTATCTTATCGAGGCATTTAAAAATATCGACACTGACAAAAAGCTCGTTATTGCCGGCGGTGCAAGCCACACGAGCGAATATATGCAGGAGATTATCGACTCCGCTAAGGACGACAAACGAATTATTTTTACGGATTTTGTTCAGGGCAGAGTTCTTGATGAGCTTTACTCAAACGCTTACATCTACTGCCTGCCGAGCGACCTTGAGGGTATGCCGTTAAGTCTGCTTGAGGCTATGAGCTACGGCAACTGCTGCTTGACATCGAACATCAAGGAATGCACAGAGGTTTGTGAGGACAAGGCGGTGTATTTTGAAAAGGGTAACTCTGCAGACCTGCAAAGCAAGCTGAGCATCCTGATTAGCGACAGATATACCGTGTCATTGATGAAATCGCAGACGGCTGACTATATCTGCAAAAAATACAATTGGGATAGAATTGTTGAAGAAACTCTTAAGCTTTACGAGGAAAAGTAAATGAAAATTCTTATGGTAAACAAATTTCTGTATCCAAACGGCGGTGCGGAAACATATATGTTTAGGCTCGGTAAGCATCTTCAAAACCTCGGTCACGAGGTTGAATACTTCGGCATGCAGCACAAGGATAACTGTGTGTCAAACAGTGCCAATGCTTACACAGGCAGCATGGATTTTCACAATTCCGGTGCTTTGCAGAAAATCGCCATGTCGTTTAAAACCATCTACTCAAAGGAAGCAAGGCAAAAAATCAGGCTTGTGCTTGAAAGCTTTTGTCCCGATGTTGTTCATCTTAACAACTTTAATTACCAGCTTACGCCGTCAATAATTCTTGAAATCAGAAAATGGGAAAGGGAGTCCGGCAGGAGCGTTAAAATAATCTACACTGCGCACGACTATCAGCTTATTTGTCCCAACCACATGCTCAACACTCCGAGCAATAACAAAAATTGCGAGGAATGCATTGGCGGTAAATTTATGAATTGCACTAAAAATAAATGCATTCACTCATCAACCCTCAAGTCGATTTTCGGCACGCTTGAGGCTGAATTTTGGAGCAGAAAAAACACATACAAGGAAATTGACAGAATTATTTGCTGCAGTGATTTTATGAAATCAAAGCTTGATACAAGCGACACGCTGCGAAGCAAAACAGTTACACTCCACAACTTCAACAGCATTGAAGAAAGCAAAAAATATGAAAAAAAGGACTACATTCTCTACTTTGGCAGATATGCCGAGGAAAAGGGCATAAGACCGCTTATCGAGGCAAGTAAAAGGCTTGCTCAATACGAGTTTGTTTTTGCCGGCAGCGGTCCGCTTGAGAATGAGCTTAATGATATATCTAACATTAAAAATGTCGGCTTCAAGTCCGGTGAGGAGCTTTACAGGCTTATCGGCGAGGCGAAAATCAGCGTATATCCAAGCACATGGTACGAAAATTGCCCTTACTCCGTTATGGAAAGTATTTCACTCGGCACGCCTGTTGTCGGTGCAGACATCGGCGGTATTCCCGAGCTTATTGATGATGGCAAAACAGGTGTCCTCTTTACCCCTGCCGATTGTGACAGCCTTACAAAAGCGATAGACGGGCTTTGCAGTAACGACGATGCTTACTCACAAATTGCAAACAACTGCAGCAAGGATTGCTTTATCAGCATAGACGAATACACACAAAAGTATCTTGAGATAATACAGGGATAACAAAATGGAAGGCAAAAAGAAATATTTTGAGGAACTGAACATTTTTAGGGCTCTTATTATCATTTGGGTAATAATAGGTCATTCGTTTGACAGCGGTACTGATTTTCTCGGCATGCTTCACTCCTATGCATACACATTTCACATGGCAGCATTCTTTATGCTCAGCGGTATTCTTTTTGCAGGCAAATGCAAGAGTGCAAAAAGCATTAAGGATAAGGCTGTGTTAATTAAAAACAGAGCGCTTAGGCTTTTGACGCCTTACCTGTTTTTTACATGTGTTTCATATTTGCTTAAGATATTCTTTGACGAATATGCAAACAATTCGCTCCCGTCAATAAACGAGCTTTTGATAAGTATTCTAACGGGCTGTCACAACCCAAACGGCGGACTTTGGTTTTTACATAATCTTTTCGTTTTTTCCGCTGTTGCAGTTCTCATCAGCTTTATACCGAGTGCCGTATCGACAATAGTAATACTTGCCGCAAACATTGCGTGCTTCCTTTTAAACGGCTCCACCTTTAACATACTTTACTTTGCGCTTTACTTTGCGCTGGGCTTGGCTGTTGCTGACAGGTATGACAATGTCTCAAAATTCTTTGAGGGGCGTTACAGGGAAAAATCAAGCTGTATTAGGCTTGCAGTGATTGACATAATGATGTTAGCGGCATCTGTTGCTCTGTTTACAGCAGACATCATATTATCTCTCTACACAAATCTTCTATTCAAGATTTTCTACACATTATTCAACATAATCACATGGTATTTGATTGCATGCGTAATCACCCATTTAGGCATAGCGAAAAAGCCTCTTGGAAACATCGGAAGCTACTCTATGGATATTTACATGATTGGCTACTATGTTCAAATTGCACTTAGAGTTATACTAAAATCTATGCTCGGCACTCCGTATATTGTTTACAGCTTATGTATGATGATATTCGGCTTGATTTTACCGATTCCGATCTCGAAATACATCGTAAGAAAGGTAAGGCTTTTTAGAATACTTTGCCTTGGTGATTATTCAAAAAAACAAAAATGCGACGATACTGTCGTAAATAATCAGGAGAAATAAGATGGCAAAAAAACTTAACGGAACAGTGATAGTTACATACCGTTGCAATGCTCGTTGCAACATGTGCAACAGATATAAAAAGCCTTCAAAGCCTGAGGAGGAAATCACTGTTGAGACAATAAAAAAGCTACCTAATATGTATTTCACAAACATTACGGGCGGTGAGCCTTTTATCCGCGAGGATTTGAAGGATATTGTGCGCGAGCTTTACAAAAAAAGTGATAGAATAGTTATTTCCACAAACGGCTTCTTTACAGACAGAATTATCGAGCTTTGCAAGGAGTTCCCTAATGTCGGAATAAGAATTTCAATCGAAGGTCTTGAGGATACTAACAACAAAATCAGAGGTCTTGACGACGGCTTTAACAGAGGCTATGCAACACTCAAGAAGCTTGTTGAAATGAATCATCCCGATGTTGGATTCGGTATGACGGTTCAGGATGCCAACGCAAAGGACCTTGTTGACCTTTACAGGCTCAGCGACGAAATGAATATGGAATTTGCAACTGCATCCCTGCACAACTCATTCTACTTCGTTGAGGCTAAAAACATTATCAAGGACAGACCTATGGTTGCAAAGGAATTTGAAAGGCTCATCAACGAGCTGCTCAAATCAAGCTCGCCGAAAAAATGGTTTAGAGCGTATTTCAATCACGGTCTTATCAACTATATTTACGGACAGAAAAGGCTTCTCCCGTGCGATATGGCGTTTGACACCTTCTTTATTGACCCTTACGGTGATGTAATGCCGTGCAACGGCACAAAGGAAAAGGAGGTTATGGGCAACCTCAATGACTCCGATTGGGATACCCTTTGGAGCAGTGAGCAGGCTGAAGCAGTCAGAAGGAAAGTAAGAAGCTGCGACAGGCAATGCTGGATGATAGGCTCTGTGTCCCCTGCCATGCACAAATATATTTGGGTGCCTGCGGCTTGGGTTATTAAGCACAAATTCCTGCGTTACTTTAAAGAAGACAAATACTCAATGTTTGAAAACAGGATTTGCCGTGATTATCGTGACGGCAAGGTCACAAAGGAGGAGCTTGACAATCTTTCAACCTGCGACCTTAACGCAGTAATTAACGACGGATTGTCCGACCTATCAAGAGAGCAGCTGAAAAACAAAACGGGCGAGGAAATAGTTGACGCTGATATTGAGATGCAGTTGAAGCGTTAACTGCAATCAAGCTATGAAGATTTTGATTTTAAATCCGATTATCTATACATCGGAGACCGCAAACATAAAAAGAGCGCACACAATCAAGGACACTATGATTTACGATTTGTGCCTTGCCTTCATGCAAAAGGGGCACAATGTTACTCTTGCCGCTGCTAAAGACTTTATGCCAACTGAAAAAGAGGAGTATCCTTTTGAGGTTATTTGGCTTGACACAAAATTAAAGAGGATTTGCAAGCCGAATGCATTGCCGTTTTGCCCTGAAATCAAAGGAATTATTAAAAATCGGAAATTTGACCTCATTATTTCAAGTGAGGTGTTTTCGCTCAACTCATTTATGCTTGCAAGGCGCTGCAAGGATAAGCTGATAATTTGGCACGAGCTTGCAAAGCACAACAACATTATGAAGAAAATCCCTTCAAGGCTTTGGTATAATATTGTTGCAAGGGTGTTTTTTAAGGATGCGTTAATTGTGCCGAGAAGCATAGAGGCAAAGGATTTTATTTCAAAATTCTGCAACAATGTTTGCAGCACAATTATCGACCACGGCGTAAACCTCAGCAAGTTTGAGCTTTCAACTGAAAAGGAAAATTGCTTTTGCGTCAGCTCTCAGCTTATTGAGAGAAAGCAGATTGACAAAATTATCAACGCTTTTGGCAAATATTTAAATAAATACAATCCCTCGTCAAAGCTCTATATTATGGGTGACGGCGAGGAAAGAGGTAGGCTTGAGGCTCTTGTAAGCAGTCTTGGTATTGACGGCAATGTTGTTTTTACCGGCAGGCTGCCCCACAACGAGCTGACAGACATACTCAAAAAATCGCAGGCTATGCTTGTTTACACAAGAAAGGACAACAACATGGTTTCAATCGTTGAGTCCATCGCCTGTGCAACTCCCGTAATTACAACCTCTGTTCCTTACAACGCATCATATATTGAGTCGGAAAATCTCGGCATTGTGAATGATAATTGGAACGAGGATGATTTAAACAAAATTGCATCTGACAAATCATTTATCACCAACTGTATTTCTTACAGAGATACTCTTTCGACAAGAGGTAAGGCAGAGCTTTTTTGCAACATTGCAAAAAACGAATTGAACATTTCAAGCAGTGACATCAATATTCTTTTGTCGTCGTACAGCTGTAATCCGTATAAAGGCTCCGAGGACGGCATCGGCTGGCACTGGACTCTTGAATTATCAAAGGGCTTCCCTAACGGTACAATTTATCTTGTAACAAAAAAGGCAAACGAGGCTGACACAAGAAAGGGCATTGAGGAAAACGGACTCGACAATGTAAGACTGATTATTTCCGACCTTCCGTACTGCCTTAATTGGTACAGAGAGCATAACTCAATGTTCCACCATCTTTACTACATTGCGTGGCAGAGAGTTGCTTACCATTGGGCAAAAAAGTCAAAAATAAAATTTGATGTTGTGCATCATGTGACTATGAACGATTTTCGTATCACCGGTTGCATGCACAAGTTAAAGCAGCCGTACACAATTTTCGGTCCTGTCGGCGGCGGTCAAATGACTCCCCCGTCGCTGAAGGAATATGACGGCGGCGGAATACTTGAAAGGGTTAGAAGCATTGTTAACAATGTTGTTCCGAGCCTGCCTCATTTCAAAAAAGCACTCAACGGCTTTGATAAGGTTTACACCATAAACAAGGAAACCGAGGCGCTTTTGCCTGAAAAATGCAGGGGCAACAGATTGTTTGAGCTTGCGCTTGCAGATGACCTTAAGAGGCTTGATATTGCCGAGCGCAACAACGAGCCTGTCAGGATTATGTTCATGGGCAGGCTTATCGAGAAAAAGGGTGTTATCCTGCTGCTCGACATTGTAAAGGCTATGCCGAAAAATCTTAATTATGAACTGTTTATTTACGGCGGCGGTCCTCTTAAGGATAGAATTAAGGAAATTATCAGCACCGACAATCTTGATAATGTTAAGCTTGTAGGCGCGATTGAGCACTCAATGATTTCATCAGCCTATCGTGAAAGTGATATTTTCATTATGCCTTCGCTAAGGGAGACAAGCGGCAATGTTCTTGTTGAGGCTATGGCACATAAGCTACCGATTGTTGCACTTGACATGAGCATTTGCTCCGACCTTAAAGCGCTCGACTGCGGTATTTTTGTCAGCACCGAGCAGGGTAAGGATGAAATTATCGGCGATTTTGCAAAATGCCTTACAAGGCTTGTTAACGACAAATCACTTCGCATAAGGCTTGGCGAAAACGGCTACAATTATGTTAACGACAAGCTGACATGGGAACAGAAATTTAAAGAAATATATAAGGATTATATATGAGTAAAGCAAAACAGCTGCTGAAAAAAAGCATAGCGCAGCACACACTTGTATATGATGCATTTTCAATCCTTTTAACAAAGCTTGGATATGCCGACATTAACCTTGCCGGTCAAAATGCAAGATACAGGTCCTTTAAAAAATTAGAAAAGAAATATTCAAAATACATCGGTAAAACAGAGTTTAAGCATTACGCCGGTGACGAAAGGCAAATGGTGTGGACCTGCTGGCTTCAGGGAATGGAGAGTGCACCCGCACTTGTTAAGGCATGCTATGCGTCAATGCAGTATTATATCGACGATTTCGAAATAGTTGTAATCACTGCAGATAATTACAAGGACTATGTTACTTTGCCTGATTATATAATTGATAAGTGGCAAAAGGGTATAATCTCAAACACTCATTTTTCAGACATATTGAGGCTTGAGCTTTTGATTGAGCACGGTGGCTTGTGGCTGGACGCAACAACCTATCTTACCGACAGGCTGCCCGAATACATATCAAAAAGCGACTTTTTCGTTTACCGTGACGGCTTCTTTGAATGTGAGGTCATCAATATGGGTAATTGGCTAATCAAAAGCAATGCCGACAATATATTGCTACAGGAAACACAAAGCCTTTTGCTCAAATATTGGAAAGAGCACAACTATTTGGCAAATTACTTCATTTTTCAATTTTTCTTTAGAATGGTCACAAGCTACTACTCTGATATTTGGAAGAGCGTGCCGTATTTCAATCAAATAAACGCACACATATTCCAGATGGAGCTTTGCGACTCATTTAATGAAAAAAGATTTAACGAGCTTAAATCGCTAACACCTATTCACAAGCTTTCATACAAAATTGATGAAAAAGGGTTAAAGCCTGACAGCTATTATAATTTAATCGACAAATTACTCCTACTCGACAACGAAAAGCAAAATGAGGAAAATTACAAATGAGCAAAAAGGCGCGAATTGCTAAGAGCTATTATGCTCAAAATTCTTCACAAAACAAAACAAGATACTATTGGGTTGATAACACAAAGCTGTTTGCCTGCGTGCTTGTGGTTTTATGCCATCTGTTCCCCTCCTTTTTTGCTGCCGGAATACTTCCGTCTTCGCAGTGGGCAAGCATGACAGTGGCTGCCGTATATACCTTTCATGTGCCTCTTTTTTTCGTGTGCAGCGGCTTTCTTTATCAAAAATCAAACCGAGTGCATGATATGAAATCGTGGGGAGGCAATCTGCTTTCAAAGCTTATCGGCCTCGGCGTTCCGTATTTTGTATTTTCACTTGTAACACTGCTTACAAAGCTTTTGTTTAAAAACGATGTTAACACAAAAGCTTCGAGCGATATATTGAATGTGCTTTTTGTAAATCCGACCGCACCTTACTGGTACCTGTATGCATTGTTTGTATTTTTCGTAATTGTTCCGTGCTTCAACACAAAAAACGATGCAAAAAAATTCTTTGTAATTTCTTTGGTGCTTAAGGCTTTATACATAATCAACGCCGATTTTCTGCACATGAATCTACCGTATATCGTCAACTCAATTTCCGGCAGGCTTATATGGTTTGCACTCGGAATACTGCTTGCATTTGATGTTATTGATTTTAACAAAAAATCCGTAAGACTGATTGGTGCGATTTGCTTTATTGTCGGTGTAGTGTTAAGCATTATTCTGTTTAAAAACGGATTTTTCACTGAATATGCAAAGCTTATAATCGGTATTTGCTTTGTGACTTCGTTCACAATACTTTTTAACTCTCTTAAAATTGATAAGCTAAACACGTTATGTCAAAGGCTGTCTGCATTATTTATGCCGGTATTTCTTATGCATACAATTTTTGCCGCCGGCTGCAGAATAGTTATGGTAAGGCTTGGAATAGACTCTGCGTTTATTCATGTTGCCGTAGGGCTTTTTGCAAGCTTTATTTTCCCGTCGCTTTACTATATAATTGCAAAGCGCATACCATTACTAATGTTTTTAATATACCCAAATAAAGTAATCAAATCTAAGGAAAACTCATGAAAGAATCTTTACAGCAAAATATTCTAAGTAACAATCGAAAAAATAAATATTACATTCGAGCTATCATTGCCGCTGTAATACTGCTTGTTCTTATTGCTTTTGAGCTTTTTAGGAGCGGTGGATATTTTGATGAAATATTAGGCGTCGTTTCTATTCTCTATCTTGTATTTCTCAACAGTAAAATTGAGCGTCGAGATGCTACAACGATCATGCTCCTACTGCTTGCGGTTGTTATCGGCGTAGTATCAAACCTAATCAGCGGACTTGTTCACTCTGTAAAAAGCATCGGTATTGACTTAATTATTGAGACAAAGATTATTCTAACCTTTTTGATGATGAAATACTTTGTTAACGACAACGAGAAGACCGCAATCATAAATGCTTTTGTTCCGCTTGCAAAGCTGTTTACGGTTGCATCCTTTATCTGCGGCATTATTTCACAGTTTACCAATATCGGCATGACAACCGGTGAAAGATACGGACTTAAATCATTCAAATTTATTTTTGACTTTAATCATCAATACTTTGCGGTTTATGTATTGGTGTTCGGCGTACTTGTATGTAACACGATAATGAAGGAGAACATAAGAAGCCGTTATTTTGTCATCGCAATCATAGCAATTTTGTTTTCGACAAAAGCGCCTGCACTGATTTTCACAACAGTATTTGTAGGACTGTATTTCTATTTTAAAAATCACAAAAGGATTGAGCCTTGGGTTATTGTAATCGGTGCGATAGCGTTTGTTTTTGTTGGATGGTTTCAAATCAACGAGTATCTCATTAACGACGAAACTCCGAGGCGAATGTTCTTTGAATACGGATTTAAAACGGCAAACACATATTTCCCTCTCGGCTCCGGTTTTTCAACATTCGGCTCCGGTGAGGCTGCAAAGAATTATTCACCTCTTTACTATCTTTACGGCTGGCAAAACAGATTCGGTATGTCACCAACCGATACTGCCTTTCTAAACGACACATATTGGCCGTCACTTCTCGGTCAGTTTGGCTATATAGGATGTCTGCTGTATATCGTTGTATATTTTAGATTATTCAAATCAATTGACAATAAAGACTTTTCAAACACAAGACGAGCATTCCTCTACGGTGCATATCTTCAGTACATGGTGCACGCATTCGGCTCTGCAATCCTTTCAAGCTCTGCGGGAATGATCGGATTTATGGCATTATCACTGTTTACGGTTTCAAATCCGGATGAAAACAAAAATTCCGGCAGACTGAAAATACATTTTTAGGAGGGTTGTAAATTGGACTTAGTCAGCGTAGTAATACCGGCATACAATGCTGCTGCATTTGTTGAAAATACTATTAACACAATACTTGCGCAAACCTATAAGGATTTTGAAATAGTTGTTGTTAATGACGGTTCAACCGACAACACTCTTGAAATTCTTGAACGACTTGCAAAAAAGGACAGCAGAATAAATGTCATTTCGCAGGAAAACGGCGGCGTTTCCGCTGCCCGTAACACTGCACTCAAGGCGGTTAAGGGCAAATACATCACCTATGTTGATGCTGATGATTCCGTGCCGGAAAACGCTATTGAAACGCTTGTGTCACTCATGGATGACGATGTTGATTTTGTCGTTTGCTCTCATAATGAGGTGCGCTTCGGTATGAAGCCTCACATTGAAAAGGCTGCCGTTTATCGCGCAGATGAGCTTGACGAGCGCTTTATTGAGTTTGACAGTGTTATCTGGTGGCCGTGGGGTAAGCTTTTCAGGACAAGCATTATTAAGGACAACAATCTTACATACGACACCTCGATTACATTCGGTGAGGATCACATATTCAACCTGCTTTATGCAAAGCATATAAAAAATAAGGTTGTAGTGTCTGAAAAAATTGCTTACAACTATCACTATATTCGAGGTGGGCTTTGCTCAAAATTTTACCCAAGCATGCATGAGATGCAAAAATATGTTTACATCAAAATTGCAGATTATTTCGGCGGCGTGGAAAGCATTCCCCGTGCGTATCACATTTACTATGTAGGCGCTTATCTTAAGGGCAATGTTGACTACTATCTTGCATGGCTTCCTTTTAACAAGGGAGTTGAGCTTGTTCGGGAGTCGTTTGATGTTTATGATGACTTGCTTGACGATGAGGTGCTAAACGAGTTCTTTACACCAAAGCAAATTGAGCTGATAAAAAAAGGCGATTTTAAGGCATTTTGCAGAAATTATATAAAAGAAAATCCTAAAAAAACACTGTGGCGCAAGGTTAGAAGAACAGTGCGCAGATTTCTTGAAATGCTGCAAAAAATCTTTTTAAAAAGAGCATAAGTAGGATATGAAAAAGCTTATTGATACTCTTATTTCACACATTTCAACATATTTCAGTGATATGCTTGTAACACCGCTAATCACCTGCTTGGCAGCTGTTGCGGTGTTTACACTGCTTGCATATATCAAAAAGGACAAACGAGTGTTTAATGCTTCGACTGCTTTCAGCGTTGCTTTGCTCGTCTTTTCCTGTGTAAGCATTTTGCAAATCACTCTGCTTTCAAGGATAGGCACCTATGTTGAGCATCCCCTTGACAGACTGTGGGAAAACCGACAGATAATAACAAGCTGGAAATACAAGTATGATTTGTCTTGCATTTTGAATGTATTGTTGTTTGCTCCGTTTACCTTTTCGATTTGCCTGCTTAGAGGTAATCTTAAAGGCATAGATAATAAAATTTCGAAGGTAATTATTATATGCACTGCATTGTCGTTTTTTGTTTCCCTTGCTATTGAGGTGAGTCAGGCGGTATTTCATGTCGGCACATTTCAAATCTTCGATTTAATCTACAACACACTCGGCGGATTTATAGGCGCTGCGACATACATTATAATAAGCAAAAGAAAAAAGAGATAGAAGGGGTGTTCTATCTCTTTTCATTATTATATCATCAGCCGATACGGCAGCAGCTATTCATGGCTTTCGCACTGCTGCTAACAGCTGTAAAGCAAGCACCTCTTATATTTTATGAGAATGCCTGCTTTTTGTTAAATCATTAGGCTGTGATTAAAGCGATAACAAGGAAAACCCCATATATTATCGGCTGGTGCAACAGATACACCCAAAGGCTGTTTTTGCCAACAAGGCAAAGGAATTTGCTGCGTTTTTTGTACATCGCTTCAGGGAGCTTTTCGTCCTTTGCAATCTTGCCGATGAATGCTCCGAACAAAAACATAAATATCCACGGAATTATTGAAAAATAATCGGCACTTTCAAATGAGCTTGAATAAATGCCTATCGGTGCAAGAAAATCGTGGGCGTACCAGCTGTCAGGCAAATGAATAATGCCGAAAAGCATTGTTCTTGTATTTATACCATAAGTGAACGCAAAAAGAATTGCAGACACTGCCGCACCTATCCTGTAATCAATTTTTTCAACAAGCGGCATAAGCGCTCCCGTAATAATCATACAGCTTCCAAGGCAATGGAGAATACCGAAATAAATCTCTGCTCCTGTGAAATTAAAAAGAGGCATAATAACTGCCGTCACAAGAGTAACCGCCATGCCGCACGCAAGTACAATCACTCCCCTTTTTAATGTGTTTCTTGAAAGCCTTGAGCATATTCCCGAAATAACGACGAACACTACCCAAAACAGCGGCTGAACCGTGCACAGTGCATCAAACACCGTATATCCCCACGATAGCCCAAGCACATCGCCTACATCTAAAAAGCTATGATGAACTATCATGCACAAAATTGCAAAGCCTCTCAGCTCATCAAGCATATATATTCTTTTCTTTTCTGCCATAATCGCTCCAAAAACCATAATTTCAAGTTATGTATTATTTTATCATAATTCTTTAATCTGTCTCTTATACACATCTCCGAGCCCACGAGACAAGAGGCAATC
>CAMGDK010000024.1 GCA_946042285.1 uncultured Clostridia bacterium
CGCAGTGACCTTTAAAAGTAGGAAAGGATATAATCTTCAAATAGGTATCAATCTCAGGGCTGTAATCAATCATTTCCAGCGTTTCGCCGTAAAGCGTTGCACGCTCATAGGCTTTAAGCCATTTTGAGTCCATATTGCTGAAAAGAGTGCCGAAGGAATTACCTATAAGCTTATCAAGAGGAATTTTTTCAACCTCTGCCAATGCCGAATTGCCGTACCTAAATATCCAATCAACCGCGTGCTTTTGTTCATCAAATATCATTTCAATATCGGTAAAAGCAATTGGCAGGTTATCAAAGCTACTGTAACACCTGCAATACTCTTCCTTTGTAGAGGGAATATCATCGTCTGGAAAGCTATTAACAATACGCCTTTGAATATAACGAAACCGATCGATTATTTGACTTTTCCTGCGTTTTGTATATTCCAAAGATTCGCCGTTTAACAACTCAATCCTATCGGTAATATCGTGTATAGCCATTGCAGAAACAATGCAACCTCGATAAACCTCTATAAAATTGTCACCAAGCAGAGAAATTAACTGAGAAATAGACATTCTTGTTTTATATATTTCATTTTTGACGGTATGTATCTCAGAGTTTTTACCCGACATTTGCACATAAAGAATTGATGCAACATTAAGTATAACCTGTTTCCTGTTTGAAATAATTTTTATATATTTCGAGTCGTCCAAATCAAACACCTCAAGCAATTATGATATTCCTTATAACATATTATAATTATGCAATATTTCTTTTCGCTTGTCAATAAAGCAAAAAGCAAGCCGTAACAGGTTCAAGTCCTGATCAATATAAAAAACAGCACATACCCCGAAGGGTGTGTGCTGTTTGGTGCAGGTAACAGGACTTGAACCTGCAAGGATCTCTCCACTAGATCCTAAATCTAGCGTGTTTGCCAATTTCACCATACCTGCATTTATTCAAATCAGGCTCGTTTGAGTCTGATTTTTTCTATATTAAATTTTTACACCGAGGTATCGTTACCTAAATCTAGCGTGTCTGCCAATTCCACCATACCTGCGTATATCTTATTTCAATGCTGATATAATAACAAAAATTTCAAGAAATTTCAATACCTATTTTTTAAAATGACTTACAAGTGCAAAAACCGCACAATAGACATCCTTTGCGCCGTATATTTTTAACATTTTTGCACACTCGTTTAGCGTTGAGCCTGTTGTTTTGACATCATCAACAAGGAGTATTGTTTTGTCCTTGACGAAATCCTTATCAATCAAATCAAACGCACCGTAAACATTAACCTTACGCTGCCTTGCTCTTTGTGTTTTTTGCGGCTTTGTTCTTCTAATCTTCTTTAACAGCTTAACGCTGTCAACACAGATAAGACCTGACAATTCCTTTGCTATAAGCTGTGACTGATTAAATCCTCTTTTAAACGAATCAAAGCCTGTCATCGGTACAAATGTTATACAATCAAAGTGAATATCGCAATACTCCTCTTTGCACGAAATCGAAATTTGCCTTGCAAACTCCTTGGCAAGAAACGGCATATTGCTTGACTTACATCTGTTAACCGCATTTTCGATCGAATCCTCGTAATAGAAAGGAGCGATAATTCTCTTGTATTCGTTCTTATGCTTTTTACAATTACAGCAATCCTTTGAAGCACCGCAATAATCACATCTCGGAAGAGCTATTCTCTCTACCCTATCGCACTTTTCGCAAAAATCACTATCAAGCTCAACAACTTCGCCGCAAATTCTACAACGACGAGTGAACAAGGCATCGCCCATTCGATTTAATGCCTGCTTAAAATCGTTATTCATACCGTCAAATAAGGTGCGACCCTTTCATAAAGTGAATCGCCTATTCCTTTGATATTTTTAATTTGATCTACGCTTGTATATCCACCGAGGTATTCTCTGTACTGAACAATTGCATCTGCCCGAGCAACACCTATGCCGCTGATGGTTGCAAGCTCCTCGCGTGTGCATTTGTTCAAATCAAGAGGATAATTCACAGTAATACTCACTGCTTCTGACTGAGTAATATTCGCCGCTTGAGTAACATTAGTCTGTGCCTGCACTGCAGTCGTTTGGTCATTTGACGAAGGCTTATCCTGCGACACAGTTTCCTCTAACGATACATTGTTGAGAGCACTTTCGCTGACTCGCGGCAAAGACAAGCCGAAATACAATATAATACCGGAAAGAATTATCAGGCATATTCCGGTTATAATCATGCTTTGTCTTTTACTGCTGCTCATTATCTCTTTCCTCTAAATTTTTTATTGCTTTTGTGAGCATTATTCTTTTGCCTGTTATTCTGCGTCGATTTTCTGCTATCGGTTGGCTTAACAAGACATTTACTGTCAAATCCGATTAAATCATAACGCTTTGCTCTTTTAAGTGCTTCTTCAACCAGCCTTTGATTTTTAGGATTATAATACTGAAGAAGCGCTCTTTGCATAGCCTTGTCATGCTCTGTTTTGGCAACATAAACAGGCTCCATGGTATATGGATCAAGCTCTGTATAAAACATACAGGTTGAGATTGTGCCAGGGGTTGGGTAGAAATCCTGCACCTGCTCCGGTCTTATATGGCGCTTTTTAAGGAAAAGTGCAAGCTCAATGGCATCATCAAGAGTTGAGCCCGGATGCGATGACATAAGATACGGTACAAGATACTGCTCCTTATTTATCTCGCCTGTATATTTAAAATATCTTTTTGAAAACTCAACATAAGCCTCAATGTGCGGCTTGCCCATTTTGTCAAGAACAGCTGCCGAGCAATGCTCCGGCGCAACCTTTAGCTGCCCGGAAACATGATTTTCTACAAGTTCCCTGAAAAAGGTATCATCCTTATCTTTAAGTAGATAGTCATATCTAATACCGCTTCTGATAAATACCTTTTTGACGCCATTAAGATTTCTTACAGCTCGTAAAATATCAAGATATTCTGCGTGGTCGGAAACTAAATTAGGACAAGGCTTCGGAGCGAGACACTTTTTACCCTTGCAGAGTCCTTTTTCAAGCTGCATTGTGCATGACGGTTGTCTAAAGTTTGCGGTAGGTCCGCCAACATCGTGAATATATCCCTTAAAGTTAGGCATTTGAATAAGCTTTTTAGCCTCCTCAACAATGCTTTCCTTTGAACGAGTTGTAATAAATCTGCCTTGATGAAAGGCGATTGAACAGAAATTGCAAGCACCGAAGCAGCCCCTGTTATGAGTGATGGAAAATTCAACCTCTGCTATACCCGGCACTCCGCCGAGCTTTTCATAAGACGGGTGATATGCGCGCATATACGGTAAAGAATAAACATGGTCAAGCTCTTGTGTTGTGAGAGGAGGCATAGGCTTGTTTTGAACAAGCATCTGCCTTCCGTGCTTTTGCTTAATTACCCTGCCTCTGATATGGTCCTGCTCATCCTGCTGAATACGGCAGGACTTGGCATATTCCTTTTTGTTAGTCTTAACATTTTCGTAGCTTGGACACTCTGCGCCTTCATAAGTGGTTTCGGCAGTAGGACAAAGATAGCATGTACCGAGTATATCCCTCATTGAAGAAATGCTTTCGCCGTTATCAAGCCTTTTGGCAATCTCACGAGTTTGATTTTCACCCATACCAAACGAAAGCAAATCAGCCCTTGACTCAACAAGAATGCTCGGCTTAACCTCGTCATCCCAATAATCATAATGGGCAAACCTGCGAAGAGATGCTTCAAGTCCGCCTATAATAACAGGACTGTCGGGATAGATGCTTTTAATAATATTTGAATATACAATTACTGCCCTATCAGGTCTTTTGCCTGCAACGCCTCCCGCAGTATATGCATCGTCATGACGCTTTCTTTTTGCGGCAGTGTAATGTGCAACCATTGAGTCGATATTACCGCTTGTAACGAAAAATCCGAGCCTTGGCTTGCCGAACTGTGTAAAGTCGGCAGTTCCTCTCCAATTCGGTTGGCTGAGCACCGCAACTCTATATCCCTCGTCCTCAAGGACTCTTGTTATTATAGCCGCGCCGAAGGACGGATGATCAACATAACTGTCGCCTGTTACATAGATGAAATCCACCTCGTCCCATCCACGCTCAAGCATATCCTTTTTGCTTATTGGTAAAAAGCCGTTCATTCGTAATCCTCGTTTGCATTAGCTTCATTTGAAAGGTCATCCACAGACTCCTCTTCAAACGACATTTGCTCTGTATTTTCAGCAGTAAATTCATCAGTAGAGTATGCCTGCATTTCAAGCCACTGCTGCTTTGAAATAAGTATCTCTCTTGGCTTTGAGCCGTTTGCAGGACCGATTATTCCTTTGTCCTGAAGCTGATCAATTATTTTGGCACCTCTGGCGTAGCCGACAGAAAGCTTCCTTTGAAGGAATGATGTTGATGCAGTACCCGTTTCAAGCACAACCTCGACTGCCTTTTCAAACAAAGCATCAAGCTTTTCGCCGCCATCGTCATCATCCTCAAACGGTGATGATTTCTTATCCTGAACAGCCTTAGCCTCGATTTCCTTGGCAATATTTTCGTCATACTGGCTTTCGCCCTGATTCTTAACAAAATCGCAAAGCGACTCAACCTCTTCATCGGAGATAAAGCAGCCTTGAACTCTTATAGGCTTTGACGCACCGATCGGTGAATATAGCATATCACCTCGACCGAGAAGCTTTTCCGCTCCGCCGGCATCAAGAATTGTACGAGAGTCAATCTGTGATGAAACAGTAAGTGCAATACGCGATGAAATATTTGCCTTAATAAGACCTGTAATAACATCAACAGACGGACGCTGAGTTGCTATTACAAGATGCATTCCGGCAGCACGCGCCATCTGTGCAAGACGGCAAATAGAGTCCTCAACCTCCTTCGGTGCAGCCATCATCAAATCGGCAAGCTCGTCAATAAATATGCATATCTTCGGCATCGGCTCCATGTCCTCATGCTTCTTAACATACTTGTTGTAGCCCTCAATATCACGAACGCCTGTTTGCGAGAATTTTTGATAGCGCTGAAGCATTTCCGACACCGCCCAACCGAGTGCGCCTGCCGCTTTTCTCGGATCGGATACAACAGGAACAAGAAGATGCGGAATTCCTGCGTACTTTGAAAATTCAACCTGCTTTGGATCAATCATCAGGAACTTAACCTCGTCCGGCTTTGCCCTGTAAAGAATAGATACAATAATTGAATTCATGCACACGGATTTACCCGAGCCGGTAGTACCTGCAATAAGAAGGTGAGGCATTTTTGAAATATCGCAAAATACACACTTACCGCCGATGTCCTTACCGAGTCCTGCCGAAAGCTTTGAAGACTGCTCGTTAAATTCAGGTGTGTCAATAAGCTCTCTCATAGACACCGAATTCTTAATCGTATTTGGAATTTCAATACCTACTGCAGCCTTACCCGGAATCGGTGCTTCGATACGAACATTAGTAGCTGCAAGGTTAAGTGCAATATCGTCCGATAGATTTGTAATCTTTGAAATACGAATACCTGCTGCCGGCTTAAGCTCGTATCTTGTAACCGTAGGACCTCTTGAAATATCCGTAATTGTAGCCTCAACATTGAATGAGTTAAGAGTGTCAATCAATCTTTCGGCATTTTCCTTAAGCTCACCGCTTATATCGGACTGTGATTTCTTTTTAGACTCGTTAAGAAGCTCAACACCGGGAAGCTTGTAGTCGTTAACAGTTGACTCCATCGCCTCCTTCGATACTGTAAACTCCTCCTTGAGCGGAGCCTTTTCATCACGCTTTGATGCGTCCTCTACGATTTCATCAATGCTCTTTTCCTTCTCAGGCTGTGAAGCCTCATTCTTTTCACGAAGCTTTTTGTTTCTTGCGGTAGCTTGATTTATTTCATCAATAATATCCTTTGGCACAGAAGTCATTTCGTCATCATGCGTATCGGTCTTTTTTCTGCCTTTTGGTTGCTTGCCCTGCTGCGTTTCGTTAGGACCGTCAATATCAAGCGGGACATCAATAGTCGCTCTGTTCATTCTTCTTTGCTCAATTTTTTCCTCAATGACAGGGGCAACCTTGTCGTATGTAGCCTTTGCAGGCTTTGTTGCACCCTTGATAAACTGGATAATTGTAAGTCCTGTGATAAGGAGAAAATCAACAAGGAAAAGAACTAAAGAAATGATGATAGCCGGTGCTTTACCGAGTGTGAGCAAAAGCCAACCGAAAAGCGCACCGATAAATCCGCCGTTGAATGTATATGAGGCGGAGATATAGCTTTCCTTAACTGTTTCGGCAAAGTCTGCACCTGTTGTATTCTTTACAATATGGATAAACGATGCAAAAATGAACACCATTATAACTGCTTCAATAATCTTTGCAATGTGCTTTGACTGAGGCTCACCCTTTGCAGATCCGATGATTGTAACGATTGCCGCCATGAGCGGAAAAACGCAGGCTGCAAACATTCCAAAGATACCGACATAGACATCGTGAAGCACTCTCCACACGCCTGCACCGTTGATTACCGCAAGACAGAAAAATATTACTGCAAGTGCAACAGATACTATTTCGTATATCCTTATTCTGTCTTCGCTGTAATTGTAAGCATTTCTTTGAGAAGCACCTCTGTTGCTTGATCTATTTGATTTTGTGGTTTTTCTTCCTTTGTTTGTGTTTTTATTATTTGCCATATCTACCTCTTATTTCGCTACTGTTTGTACAATGCCGATTACAAAGCATATCAAGCCTAATGCTATGTCATAAATTGCAAACGGCAAAACCATTTTTTTCTTGATAATAAAGTTAATTGCAAGCTTAACCGCAAAGAAGCTGACACCTGCTGACAGAATTACTGTTATGATTGCCGCAACGACCGAAACAGGTGTTACAGCAGTACATATTTCGATTATTCCCGTTACTGTAAGAACAGGCACGGAAATAACCATGGCATATCGTAACGAATACTTGTCCGACATTCCTAAAAGAATACCTACTGCCACTATTGCGCCGACAGGGCTGCAGCCTGCCGTAGGCACTGCAAGGAAAGCAATTATACCGAGTATTATTGCCTTAACAAAGGGCGGAAGCTTAAGAGATGTTTTATTAACAACCTCAAATGCCGTAATCAAAAGTGCACCTGTAAGCGCAAAGCAAATACCCTCACCAAGCAATGTTTCGTTATACGATGCTCTGTGAAATACCGAAAAGAGATTACCGTATTTCCCTGTCGGTATCAAATAAATTACAAAAAATGCAAATGACAAAATTGTCATATACATAAACTCTCTTGCAGATGTAATATTTTTTAAGTCAAGTCTTTTATGTACTGCATCGTTTATCGTGCCGAAAAAATTTTTAAACAAGCTGATAAAAAGCTTATAAAATGCAATTATTATTCCGATTGCTATTCCTATATGTACCACGCCTGTCAGCTGTGAACAAGCGTTTGTAAATCTGCCTGAAAAGTTATGAAATATTGCAGAGTGACCGCTTTCAGACACCGGTAGTATCCAAGTCAGCGCCTGCCCTATTGCCTGAAATATTGCTGTTAAAATCGACATTATCCATACCTCCGAAATTTGAAGCACCATCAACGAAATAGCCTTTTCTAATGTAATCATAGGGATTGCTCGACCTGATTTGAAGCGAATTATTCGCAACTGCGGTATAGAAAACGTCAGACTCATTAACTATTGTCCACAGCACCGCTATCACCCTCAATAACATGATACAAAAACGAAAGAGCATCACTCAATCCGCCAAGCTCGTCGATTAAGCCCGACTTAACTGCACCCTCTCCGTCTAATACAGTGCCGACATCCATGACAAGCTCACCTGTTTTCATCATCAATGCCCTAAAGCTATCGCTGCTAATTTTTGAATTATTTGAAACAAAATTAACAATCCTATCCTGCATCTTTTCAAAATATGAAAGAGTTTGAGGAACACCAAGCACAAGACCGTTCATTCTAACCGGATGAACTGTCATGGTTGCACTCGGTACAATGAAGCTTCGTTGACAGCTAACGGCAAGCGGAACTCCTATACTGTGACCGCCGCCGAGGACAAGCGATGCAGTAGGAGTTTTCATAGTAGAAAGCAGCTCTGCTATTGCAAGACCTGCTTCAACATCACCGCCGACGGTATTAAGAATAATAAGCAGACCTTCAATCTCCTTGCTTTCCTCAATTGCAACAAGCTGAGGAATTACATGCTCATATTTTGTAGTTTTGTTTTGGCTTGGAAGAATATAGTGGCCCTCAATCTGCCCGATTATTGTTAGGCAGTGGATAAAGTGACCGTCCTTTGAAACAGTTATTGAGCCTGTTTCAAACTCGGACGACTTGCTTTCGCAGGCATTCTCTTCGTTTTCGCTGCTGTCGGATTTAATTTTGTTGTTAGTCTCGGACATAAAATACACCTCGTATTAGTTATGCCCGAAAAATATTTACTATCACGATATTTTAACATATTATCACATTTTTTTCAACACACATAAATAAAATGTGATATTTAATTATATTTTTAAAGGATTGTTACAGTTTTGTCATTGACATATAAAAAAAATAGTATTAAAATTTAGATTGATAATTTTATAAACAATTAGGAGGATTTTTTATCAATGGGACTTACTCTTGCACAAAAATTGATTAAATCTCATCTTGTTGAGGGCGAAATGATTCCGGGTACCGAAATCGGTCTTAAAATTGATCAAACCTTAACCCAAGACGCAACAGGCACAATGGCTTATCTTGAATTTGAGGCTATGGGTGTTGATAGAGTTAAAACGGAAAAATCGGTTGCGTATATCGACCACAACACACTTCAAACAGGCTTTGAAAATGCCGATGACCATCGTTACATTCAAACAGTAACAAAAAAGCACGGTATTTATTTCAGCAGACCGGGTAACGGTATTTGCCATCAGGTACACCTTGAAAGATTCGGTATTCCGGGCAAGACACTCATCGGATCTGACAGTCACACACCGACAGGCGGCGGTATCTGTATGCTCGCTATGGGCTCCGGCGGACTTGATGTAGCTGTTGCCATGGGCGGCGGCACATACTATATTCCAATGCCGAAAATGACAAGAATTAACCTTACAGGCTATCTCAAGCCTTGGGTATCTGCAAAGGATGTCATTCTTGAGGTGCTTCGTATCATGAGCGTTAAGGGCGGTGTCGGCAAGATTATTGAATACGGCGGAGAGGGTGTTAAGACTCTCAGCGTACCCGAAAGAGCTACAATTACAAACATGGGTGCAGAGCTTGGTGCTACAACATCAATCTTCCCCTCCGATGAAATTACTCTTGCATTTTTAAAGGCTCAGGGCAGAGAGAACGACTGGACTGAAATTCTTCCCGACGACGATGCCGAATATGATGAAATCATCGACATTGATCTTTGCTCACTTACTCCTATGGCGGCTTGTCCGCACATGCCTGACAGAGTTAAAACAACTGAGGAAATCGGTCAAATCAAGGTTGATCAGGTTGCCATCGGATCATGCACAAACTCTTCCTATGTTGACATGATGAAGGTTGCTTCAATACTTAAGGGCAAAACAATCGCACCGTCGGTTTCTCTTTGCATTGCTCCCGGCTCAAAGCAGGTGCTTAATATGCTTGCTCTCAACGGTGCTCTATCCGACATGATTAACGCAGGTGCAAGAATACTTGAGTCTGCCTGCGGTCCTTGCATCGGTATGGGACAATCACCTAACTCAGCCGGTGTATCACTGAGAACATTTAACAGAAACTTTGAAGGTCGTTCCGGCACAAAGGACGCAGGAATATATCTTGTTTCTCCTGAGGTTGCCGCTGCTTCTGCACTCACAGGTTATCTCACCGATCCTCGTGACCTCGGCGAAGCTCCTGTTGTGGAAATGCCGGAAAAATTCATCATTAACGACAACATGATTGAACCTCCGGCATCAACCGAAGATGCTGACAGCGTCGAGGTATTAAGAGGTCCTAACATCAAGCCCTTCCCTGAAACTGCACCGCTTCCCGAGGAGATTTGTGCAAAGGCTATTCTTAAGGTTGGTGACAACATTACTACCGACCACATTATGCCTGCAGGTGCTAAAATTCTTCCTTATCGTTCAAACATTCCGCATCTTTCGCAATACTGCTTCGCTGTATGCGATGAAACCTTCCCCGAAAGGATTAAGGCTGAAGGTAAGGGTATCATCATCGGTGGCTCAAACTACGGTCAAGGCTCATCAAGAGAGCATGCCGCTCTTGTACCGCTCTATCTCGGTGTTAAGGCAGTAATTGCTAAATCATTTGCAAGAATTCATGTTGCAAACCTTGTTAACGCAGGTATTCTTCCTTTCACCTTTGCAAACGAGGATGACTATGACAGGATTGATCAGCTTGACGAGCTTAAGCTTCCTAACATCAAGGATTGCGTTGAAAACGGCAAGGATGTTGTTCTTGTTAATGTTACAAAGAACGAGGAATACGCACTTGATTCCTCTCACCTTTCAGACAGGCAGAGAGCTATGCTCGTGTGCGGCGGTCTTCTTGACTACACAAGAGAAATGAATAAATAATTAGGAGATATAAAAATGACTGACGAAAAGAAAGTAATTGATGAGGCTGTTGAAAAATTCCGTTCACTCATGGAATCACAGCTTGCTCGTGCAAAGAAAATCAAGCAGGACAAGGATTTCACCGACTATGACGCTCTTGACACAATTGTTATCGGCATCTGCGGCGGTGACGGTATAGGTCCCGTAATCACAAAGGAAAGCGAAAGAGTCCTTGCTTTTTTACTTAAGGACGAGGTTGCAAGAGGCAAGGTTGAGTTCAAGGAAATTGACGGCTTAACAATCGAAAACAGAGCAGCGTGCAACAAGGCTATCCCCGACGATGTGTTAGAGGAGCTTAAAAAGTGTCATGTTATTCTTAAGGGCCCTACAACTACTCCGAGAGCCGGCGACCCATGGCCGAATGTTGAATCGGCAAACGTTGCTATGAGAAAGGAGCTTGACCTTTTTGCAAACATGCGTCCTGTTAAAGTACCTGAGGAGGGTATCGACTGGACATTCTTTAGAGAAAACACTGAGGGCGGATATGCAGTCGGCTCTCATGGTGTTAATATCACAGATGACCTCGCAGTTGACTTTACTGTTGCTACACAGGAGGGCTGTGAAAGAATTGCAAGACTTGCCTATGAATACGCAAGAAAGAACAACAAGGGCAAGGTATCAATCATCACAAAAGCAAATATTATCAAGACAACCGACGGCAAATTCCTTAAGACTGCTCAAAAAATCGGTGCCGAATACCCTGAAATCGTTACTGACGACTGGTACATTGACATCACAACGGCAAAGCTTATTGACCCGATGAGAAGGAAGGACTTTAAGGTATTTGTTCTTCCTAACCTTTACGGCGACATCATCACCGATGAGGCTGCAGAATTCCAAGGCGGTGTAGGCACTGCCGGCTCAGCAAACATCGGCAAAAGATATGCTATGTTTGAGGCTATTCACGGCTCTGCCCCAAGAATGATTAAGGAAGGCAGAGGTCAATATGCAGACCCTTGCTCAATGCTTAGAGCATCGGTTATGCTTCTTTCTCACATTGGCTATCAGGAGCAGGCAAACGCTCTTGAGGCTGCACTTGACAAGTGTATGTTTGAGGAAAAGAAACTTACAATCACAGGCAGAGATACCGGATGCACATGCAGTGAATTCGGCGACTACGTTATGGATACAATCACAGAAATGACAAAATAAGTCATTGAGAAAAGGGGTAAAATAATGTCTAACAAAGAAGATATATCATTATCCGTAATCAAAAGACTTCCTCGCTATTACCGTTTTTTGCAATCACTCAAGGAAAACGGCATTGTGAGAATCAGCTCAAGAGAGCTTGCGGCAAGAATGGGACTTACTGCGTCGCAAATCAGGCACGACTTTAACTGCTTCGGTGGCTTCGGTCAGCAGGGATATGGATATAACGTACCTGAGCTTCACAGCAAAATAGGCGAAATTCTCTGCGTTAACACGGAAATTAAAACTATTCTAATCGGTGCAGGTAATCTGGGAAAAGCTGTTACAAACAAGCTTTTTAACAAGAAAAGCGGATTTAAGCTTATCGGTATTTTTGACAAGAATGAGGCGCTTTGCGGAAATGTAATCAAGGGTATTCCTGTTAGAAATATCAATTATCTCGAGAATTTCTGCATCGATAACCATCCTGTTTGCGCAGTAACCTGCATTCCCTCAACAGATATGCCTGAGCTTACAGACCTTTTAATAAAGGTGGGTATCACAAGCTTTTGGAATTTTTCAAACTATGATATTGCAATGGCTCATCCCGGTGTATTAGTTGAAAATGTGCATTTGACAGACAGCCTGCTCACATTGGGCTATCTTGCAAATACGAAGGATTCGGAGGAATAAGCTTGCAGTTAATCAGTACAAAAGAAATTGTTGATGTTGTAAGATACACCGACTCCTCCTTTATTCTTGTAGAAAAGCTGCCGATTGTTAACAGCTCTCAATACAAGGTGTCATATTCAATCATTGATTTGAAGAACAAAAGCGTTGATGTTGTGACAAAAAGTGCATATCTGCTTAAAAAGTTTGGTGCTAACTTTAAAAGAATCAGCGAGATAATACCAAACTTTGTTCAATGCGATGCGGCAGTTTTATACGACAGAAGAGTGCTTGCGATATATCCAAACAGTGAAGCCGGAATATTTGACAGAGACGGCGAGCTTGAATGGAGCGGTGAATTCGATTACCACGAAAAGAAAATCAAATGTCTTGCACTTGAGGGTAAATATTTTTGGAGTGTTTGTCCGCAGGAAAACTGCGTAACGAGGTTTTCCTGTCAAAATATGAAGCTTGACCTTAGAATCGGCGGAGCAGAGGCATCAACCTTTATCAATCCGACTCATGTAAGCGTTGACGGCGGTGATATTTATGTATGCTGTGACAGCAACAAGGTAAGGCGAATTGACGGCACAAACTATTCGGTATCCGACTATCTCAATTTTACGGATAATATAAAGCAATTTTATAAATTCGGAGATTATGCATGTGCGGTTTTGACAAGCGGTACATACATACTCGAAAATAATGAATAATAACGCAAACAAAAACAGTACAGCTCGTTTGAACTGTACTGTTTTTGTTTTACTTGAAGCTTGGTAGCTCATCAAGAGTTATTGCATAATCGCTGTTGTAGATTTCCTTTAATTCTTCCTTTGTATTCGTGTCAATCAGCCACTCTGTATGCCATGTCATAAACGAGCACCAAGGCGTTTGCTTAAGCTGCTCAATTGTCGGTATTTTGCCGCATTCGTGGAATATTAAAGGCTTATTATCCTTTGTAATTTTACGAACTATTTTATGCAGTCTTTCCTCTGCACCGTTAACATCAACCTCATAGCTGTCTGCGCCGACTATATCGCAATACTCATCACCGGGATACCATTTCTTCGGCTTACCCTTATAATCCGTACCGTTATGTGAATAGCCGAGCACCCAAATAAGATTATTGAGATTTAAGTCGTTGGTGAAGTGGTTGTACATCATTATCCAAAGCTTTTTAAAGTTTTCACTTGTGCCCTTACCCCACCAGAACCATTGACCGTCGAACTCGTGGAATGGGCGCCAAAGAACAGTAACGCCCTTCTCCTGTAACTGTTGGAGAGCTTTTCCTGCCTTGTCCATGTTGGCAATAAGCTTCTTGTTTTCTTCAGTACCGGGGGTTAATACGGCATCCCAGTCAGTAATTTCATCGTTCTTACAGTTATCATAATTACCCGAAAAGTCAGGACCGCAATGCCAGCAAATCGTTACAATCCCGCCCTTGTTCCACCATTCGACACTGCGTTCAACAACGCCGTCGAAATCATCGTTCATAAAATCAAGGCCGCGCATTGCAGGCAGCTTGCCGGTAGCGTCGAGAATATAATTCATTTCATATTCAGGTGTATCAACCCAAGTTGACTCCTGCTGTCCGGTTATTATTTGATTGCCGTACACTTGACAAATATACTCATAAACAGCAATAGTTTGCGCATTGGCATTCACATTACTTAATTTCATAGTATCGTCCTTTGATTTTGATATACTGCATGCACTAAAAATCAATGACAGGCAAAGAAATATTGAAATAATCCTTATAGTTTTCATTTTCAGAGTAATTCCTTATTAAGCATTGTAAGCTATTATACAATACAATAAGCGGTAATTCAATCAATAATACAAAAAAGGCTATCCCTTTCGGGATAGCCTAAAAGCATGTTTTTAATTATGCTACTGTTGCAGCCTCTGCTACGGTAGCAACGATAGCTGAAGCGTGGATTGTACAACCTGCAGCAAGGTCAGCATCGACAGGAGTACCTGTCTCGTCGATACCAGCCTTAACCTCGTCAGCTGTCTTACCTACTGCCCACTTCTCAAAAGCGTCAGCCTGCTCGAACCACTCCTTACCGATTGGTGATACACCCTTCATGTTGTAGTCGTCGCCAAGCTCCTTCTTTGTTGGGAATGAGCCTTCCTCAACTGTGAACTTACCGTCAGCCATTGAGCACTTAGCCTGACAAGCATCAATTAAGCATGATGTGATCTTGCCGTCAGCGTCTGTTGTTACAACAGCGATGTTTGAATCGTACTGAAGATTCTCTTCATTGCTCTCATAGTACTTTTCAGTAGCTATCTTGAGCTTAAGAGTATCTGTTGCAGAAGCGCCGAGATCCTTTGCGTTCTCGATAGCAGCAACTGTTGCATTTACAAAGCCTGCAGCATGGATTGTGCATCCTGCAACGAGGTCAGCGTCTGTAGGATTACCTTCAGCATCGATGCAAGCCTTAACCTCATCAGCTGTCTTACCCTTTGCCCAAGCCTCGAAAGCAGCAGACTGCTCGTACCACTCTTTACCGATTGGAGATACGCCCTTCATGCCGTAGTCTTCCTTCTTCTCGAGCTTTGTTCTTAAGTCTGCTACATTGCCGTCATCTGTGTCAAGGTCAGGCTTTGTCTGAGCCTCATCAATCTTGATGTCAACAATTTTGCCGTCAGCATCAACGAGAACAGCTGAAACTACTGAATCAATAGTAAGTGTTGTGTCCTCAACATCTGAGATTGAGCTGATTACGGCATAGCCTGTCTTTACTGCGTTTGCAGCCTCTGCGTTGCCTGCAGCTGTTGTTGGCTCATCTGTGTCTGCGCCAGCGCTGCAAGCAGCGAACGAAACGGCGAGAACACCTGCAAGGCCAACAGCTAAAAGCTTCTTCATTTTGGTCATTTGTTTTCTCTCCTTAAAAATTACATATTGTATTTGACAGGAAGTCACCAACCCGCCATATTACAAACTAAATAATATACAAAATTATTAAGATTGTCAATAGTTTATCAATATTTGTAATATTTTTTTTAATAAATATTTATTC
>CAMGDK010000025.1 GCA_946042285.1 uncultured Clostridia bacterium
CTGATGATTCATATTGGACAGCGAAGTTTGAAAATGCAGTATTGCCTGTTTCAAACAAGTTTGATAATTTCTTTGAATTTGCCATGCAGGAGGTAAATGATTACTACTATTGTTCAATCGTATTTGATAAGGATGATTGTGTAAAAAAGCTTGATAGCACGACTGCAAAGCTAATGTATTATTAAAATTAAAAAAACACTTGCAATTTGCTTATTTGTGTGATATTATATACCAGCGTTTGATCCGTTGTATCCTTGCAACGAGAATTAACATGGATGGTCCGCTTTCATTATTTGATAAGAACATCTTCTAAATAATAAGGAGGAATTAAAATGGACGCACTTAAGTTAATCGAAAAAGACAGCACAAAGGCAGAGCTTCCAAAGTTCGGTATCGGTGATACAGTTAAGGTATCAGTTAACATCCGTGAGGGCTCAAGAGAGAGAATTCAGATGTTTGAGGGTACTGTTATTGCTGTCAAGGGCTCAGGCATTTCAAAGACCTTCACTGTTCGCAGACTTTCATACGGCGTTGGTGTTGAGAGGGTATTCCCAATGCACTCACCAAACGTTGTTAAGGTAGAGGTTGTTCGTTCAGGTAAGGTTCGTCGCGCTAAGCTCTATTATCTTCGTGACCGTGTCGGTAAGGCAGCAAAGGTTAAGGAGAACATTCAGTAATTTTAATATTACTAAAAACCGCAGAATTGTTTCTGCGGTTTTTCATTTAATGTTGTTAAAATACGATAACTGTGTTATAATGATAAACAAATACACTGCAAAAGAGGTGTAGTATGGCTGATTTTCAAAAGCAAACAGTGCAATGGTTTCCGGGACACATGGCAAAAACCCGCAGACTCATTAAAGAGAGCTTGAAGCTTGTTGACGGTGTGGTTGAGCTTAGGGATGCAAGAATACCTTATAGCTCTGCAAATCCGGAGCTTGATAGCCTAATCAAGAACAAGCCGAGAATAATTCTTTTAAACAAATGTGATGTTGCCGATGCCGATGCTACTCGTAAATGGATTTCATATTTTAAAAGTAATGGCATATATGCAATTCCTGTTGATTGCAGAACAGGTAAGGGACTAAATGCATTCAACGCAGAAGTCAAAAAGGCACTTTCATCGGTAATTGAGAAAAATGAAGAAAAAGGAATGCATGGTAAAGCACTTAGACTAATGGTTGTCGGTATTCCCAATACCGGTAAATCATCTTTTATAAACAGAATGGCGGGCAATGCTAAAGCAAAGGTTGCGGACAAGGCAGGTGTCACAAGGCAAAATCAGTGGTTTAATGTCGGCAACGGAATTGAATTGTTAGACACACCGGGAGTTCTTTGGCCTAAATTCGAGGATCCTGAGGTCGGTGATAAGCTTGCCTTCACCGGTGCGGTTAAGGATGAGGTTACAGATAAAGAGACTCTGTCATGCCGACTTCTTGATGTGTTGATTGCCACACATCCGGAAATGATTACCAATCGTTACAAAATCGACAGTGTTGACGGACTTGCCGGTTGGGAGGTCTTTGAAATGATTGGTAAAAAAAGAGGATTTCTGCTAAAAGGCGGAGAAATTGATTACGAACGCACTGCCGTAATGCTGTGTGATGAATTCAGGGGAGGAAGGCTTGGGAAAATCACTCTCGAGCTACCGTAATTATGGATTGGCTTGAATATGAAAATAAAGCTTTAAGTGCAGGATATAATGTTGTGTGCGGCGTTGACGAGGCAGGCAGAGGTCCTCTTGCAGGTCCTGTCTATGCGGCTGCCGTTATTCTACCGAACGGATATGTTGTTGATGAGGTTAATGACTCGAAGAAGCTCAGCGAAAAAAAGCGTGAAATGCTTTACGACAGAATAATAAGTGAATGTGTTGATTACAGTGTTGGTACTGCAACTGTTGAGGAAATTGACAAAATCAACATATTGCAGGCAACATTTCTTGCTATGAGAAGAGCGATTGAAGGTCTTGAGGTTAAGCCTGATATTGCACTTATCGACGGTAACAAAAAGCCCGGATCCTCCATTGACGAATGGACCATCATAAAAGGCGATGCAAAAAGTGCCAACATTGCCGCTGCATCAATTATTGCAAAGGTTTCGAGAGACAGATATATGCTTGAAATGTCTCAAAAATATCCACAATATCAGTTTGAAAAGCATAAGGGATACGGAACTAAGCTTCATTACGAAATGCTTGAAAAATACGGTTTGAGCGATATTCACAGAAGAACATTTTTGAAGAAAATATTGAACGATGAACAATAAGGGTAAATTAGGCGAGATAGCTGCAGCAGAATATTTAAGAAGGAAAAAATATAAGCTTGTTGATGTTAACTATACATCAAGATTCGGTGAAATAGATTTAATTGTCAAAAACAGGAAATATATATGCTTTGTTGAGGTTAAGCAAAGAAGTGTAAATTCAATTGCAACGCCTGCCGAATTTGTAACACCGTCAAAGCAAAGACGGATTTCAACCACCGCTTCAATGTATTTGGCTAATAATCCAACAAAATTACAGCCGAGATTTGATGTTGTCGAGATTTATACAGAAGATAACGAGATTAAATTCATAAAACATCTTGAAAATGCATTTAACTTAGTATAAAATATAGTGTAATTTTAGAAAGGAAATAATTGTTATGCTTTACACTTCTACAAGAGATAATTCTATCAGAGTTTCTGCTTCTCAGGCGATTGCACGCGGAATTAGTGAGGAAGGCGGTCTTTTTGTACCATGCGAGCTTCCTGAGATTTCGCTTGACAGGATTTCATCAATGATTCCTATGAGTTATATTGACAGAGCAAAAACCATTCTCAGAGAGTTTTTAACAGATTTTACAGAGGAAGAGCTTGATTACTGTGTCAGCGGTGCTTATGCTGCCGAAAAGTTTTCCTCAAAAAAGATTGCTCCGACCGTAAATATTGACGGTAACAAAAATATACTTGAGCTTTGGCACGGTCCAACCTGTGCTTTTAAGGATATGGCGCTTCAGCTTCTCCCTTATCTTATGACTGTATCTGCAAAGAAAACTGCCGATGGTAAGACAATAGTAATTCTTGTTGCTACATCAGGTGATACAGGTAAAGCAGCTCTTGAAGGCTTCAAAAATGTTGATAACACAAAGATTCTTGTTTTCTATCCTGTCGACGGCGTTTCTCCTATGCAAAAGCTCCAGATGACAACTCAAGAGGGTGAAAATGTAGCTGTTTGTGCAATCAACGGTAATTTCGATGATGCTCAAAGTGCTGTTAAGTCAATCTTTACCGATAACGAAATTAAGAGTCTTCTTGCCGAGAAGAACATGATGTTTTCGTCGGCAAATTCAATAAATTGGGGTAGGCTCGTACCTCAAATTGTTTATTATTTCTCAACCTACTGCGATCTTGTAGATATGGGTAAAATTAAGGTTGGTGACGAAATCAATGTAGTTGTACCGACAGGTAATTTCGGTAACATTCTTGCTTGCTACTACGCAAAGCGTATGGGACTTCCGGTTAAGAAAATGATTTGTGCTTCAAACTCCAATAATGTTCTTACCGATTTCCTCAAAACAGGAACTTATGACAAGAACAGAAAATTCTACACAACAACCTCTCCGTCAATGGATATTCTTATTTCTTCAAATCTTGAGAGATTGCTTTATCACATGAGCGGTGAGGATGACAGACTTGTAGTTGATTTGATGAGTAGGCTTTCAACAGACGGTAAGTATACTGTTTCAGACAAGCTAATTTCCGATATTCAGGAGATGTTTGATGCAGGTTACACTGATGAAGAAAGCGTTGACAGTACAATTAAGAGTCATTTTGACAGGTATTCATACCTTTGTGACACTCATACAGCTGTTGCAGTTAAGGTTTATGATGAATATGTTGAGCGCACAGGTGATGATATTCCAAGCGTAATTGACTCAACTGCATCACCTTATAAGTTCTCTGCAAGTGTTTTGAGCGCAGTGCTTAACGGCGAAAAGCCGCAGCTTGACGAGTTTGAAATGGTAGAAGAGCTTAACAGGATTACAAATGCTGATATTCCCACACCGCTTGCTTCTCTTAAGGATAAAGAGGTTCGCTTTAATAATGTTTGCGACAAAGAGAATATGAGCGAGATGGTATTCAAGCTTTTAAATATCTAATAGTTTTATAAAAATAAAAAGCCTTGGGAAAAATCCGCAAGGCTTTTTGATTAGTTTATCTACATGTGTTATCATTGCAGCATTCAAATGTTTCGCATGCTGTATCGGATACCTTTGTTGCTGATTGGTTGCCGACCTTGATATGACCGGCTGTACAATTGTTTGCCATGTCGTGATACTTACAGTTTTTCACTTCGCAAGAAATTCCTTTGATTTCTTTATCCATCTTAATCACTCCCTTCATTGTTATTATTGACAGATAAACAATATTTATTCAAGGAGATAATATGTCTTTATTTGCAATTGCCGACACTCATTTATCATTTGGTACAAATAAGCCAATGGATACCTTTGACGGTTGGCAGAATTATACTGATAGATTATGTAATAATTGGAATCATTTAGTAAATAAAAATGACTATGTAGTTATTGCAGGTGATATTAGCTGGGCAATGAATTTTGACCAGCTTTATAACGATTTTAAATTTATCAATGAGCTTAACGGCAAAAAAATCATCATTAAAGGTAATCACGACTATTGGTGGAATACTCTTACAAAAATGAATAGATTTATTGAAGAAAATGATTTTAATACTATTTCAATAATGCATAACAACAGTATTGATTTTGATGATTTTTCCGTTTGCGGAAGTAGGGGATGGTTCTTTGATTCCGAAGAGGATCAGGACGAAAAGGTGTTAAACAGAGAGGTTATGAGAATTAAAACCTCTATTGAAAGTGCAAAACACGAAGAAAAAATTGTGTTTCTTCACTACCCACCGATAACCGTTAATGAAAACTGCGAAGAAATATTGAGTGTTTTGAAGAATTACGGTATAAAAAAATGCTACTATGGGCATCTTCATGGTGCAGCAGCAAAATACAGCTGCAACGATGTTGTTGACGGAATAAAGTTTACTCTTATATCTGCCGATAGATTAAATTTTACCCCAATGCTAATTAAGAAATTTTAAAATAACTTGATATTATTTATATTTTATGTTATAATGCCTACTCAATGATTAGAAAATTATGTTAGGAGGTCATTTATTATGGCACTTAAGTCATCTAATAAAGTAGAAACAAATGTATATGAGCTTGTTGTTACAGTAACGCCTGAGGATTTCACAGAGGCTTGTAAAAAAGCATTCATGAAGCAGAGAAAGAGCATTGCTCTTCCGGGTTTCCGTAAGGGCAAGGCAACACAGGGCATGGTAGAAAAAATGTACGGCGAAGCTGCATTTTACGAGGATGCTCTTGAAGAGGTTTATCCTGTTGCAGTAACATCTGCTATTGAAGAGGCAGGATTAAAAACCGTTGATGCACCATTTGACCTTGAGGTTCCTGTAATGAGCAAGGCAGAAGGCGTTGAGATGAAAATGAAGGTCACAGTTTATCCTGAGGTTAAGCTCGGTGAGTATAAGGGCCTTAAGGCAACAATGCTTCCTACCGAAGCAAGCGACGAGGATGTTGACGCTGAGATTGAAAATATGAGAGAGAGAAATTCTCGTCTTATCACTGTTGAGGACAGAGCTGCAGAAATGGGCGATACTGCTGAAATTGATTTTGAAGGCTTTGTTGACGGTGTTGCTTTTGATGGCGGTAAGGGCGAAAATTATCCGCTTGAGCTTGGATCAGGCTCATTTATTCCCGGATTTGAAGAGCAGGTTGCAGGTCACAAGACAGAAGAAGAGTTTGATGTTAATGTTACATTCCCTGAGGAGTACACACCTGAGCTTGCAGGTAAGGACGCTGTGTTTAAGTGCAAGATTCACGAAATTAAGACTAAGGAGCTTCCGGAGCTTGATGATGAATTTGTAAAGGATGTTTCAGAGTTTGATACACTTGATGAGCTTAAGGCTGACATCAAGAAGCAGATGGACGAGAAGAAGGCACAGGAAGCAAAGGCTGACTTTGAAAATCAGCTTATTGAGCAGGTTTGCGATAACATGGAGGTTGAGATTCCTCAGTGCATGTTTGACAAGAGAACCGACGAAATGATTCAGGATTACAGTTATAGGCTTCAGATGCAGGGTATTGACCTTAATACATATCTTTCTTATCTCGGACAGGATATGGATTCATTTAAGGAAACATTTAAGCAGGGAGCTGAGAGTCAGGTTAAAGCAATGATTGCTCTCGATGCTATTGTAGAGGCTGAGAAGATTGAAGCATCCGATGAGGAAATTGATGCTGAGGCTGCAAAGCTTGCAGAACAGTACCAGATGGATGTTGAGCAGGTTAAGAAGGCTGTACCTGTTGATCAGCTTGCAAGTGAAATCAAAACAAGAAAAGCAGTTGAAATCATTGTTGATTCTGCTGTTAATGCATAAATTTAAATTTTAAAGGGTTGTGATTTATTATGGCATTAGTTCCTTATGTTGTTGAACAAACAAGCGCCGGCGAGCGCTCGATGGACATTTATTCAAGACTTCTCAATGACAGAATAATTGTTTTGTCTGATGAGGTTAATTCAACTACGGCTTCATTGGTTGTAGCTCAGCTATTGTTCCTTGAAGGTCAGGATAACGAGAAGGACATCAGCCTTTATATCAATAGCCCCGGTGGTTCCGTGACAGACGGTATGGCTATTTATGACACTATGCAATATATTAAATGCGATGTGTCAACAATTTGTGTAGGTATGGCTGCTTCTATGGGTGCATTTCTCCTTTCAAGCGGAGCAAAGGGCAAGAGAATTTGCCTTCCTAATGCAGAGGTTATGATTCATCAGCCTCTTGGTAGAACAGAGGGCCAAGCTACTGAGATCGAGATTGCAGCTCAGCACATTCTTCGTACAAAGAAGAAGCTTAATTCAATTATGGCTGAAAATTGCGGAAGAACACTTGAAGAGCTTACTGCTGCAACTGACAGAGACAATTGGCTTTCAGCGCAGGAGGCATTGGAATTCGGTCTTGTTGACAAGGTAATTGATAAGAGATAATCGGGGTAATAGTATGTCAAGAGATGATTCAAGAAAAAGCTACGCAAGATGCTCATTTTGCGGAAAATCTGAATCAATGGTACACAAGTTAATAGAGGGTCCGGGTGTATTTATCTGCGACGAATGTGTCTCGTTATGTCATGACTTAATTGCAGAAACAACATCACCGAATATTCCTCACAAAAGCTCTGATTGCGATATTAAGCTTCCAAAGCCACAGCAAATCAAGGAAAAGCTTGATGAGTATGTTATCGGTCAGGACGAGGCAAAGATTGCACTGTCCGTCGCTGTATATAACCATTATAAAAGAATATTCAGCGATAACAGTGATAACTCCGTTGAGCTTCAAAAGAGTAATATTTTGCTTTTGGGTCCCACAGGTGTCGGTAAGACAATGCTTGCTCAAACACTTGCAAAAATACTCGATGTACCATTTGCAATTGCCGACGCTACAACGCTCACAGAGGCAGGCTATGTCGGCGAAGATGTTGAAAATATTCTTTTAAGGCTGATACAAGCCGCTGATTTCGATGTTGAAAAGGCACAACGCGGAATTATTTATGTTGACGAGATTGACAAAATTTCCAGAAAAAGCGAAAACCGTTCAATAACAAGAGATGTAAGCGGTGAGGGTGTTCAGCAGGCGCTTCTCAAAATTTTAGAGGGTACTGTTTCAAACGTTCCTCCCGGAGGCGGAAGAAAGCATCCGCAACAGGAGTTTATTCAAATTGACACCACTAACATTCTTTTTATATGCGGCGGTGCATTTGACGGAATAGAAAAAATAATAGAGAAGAGAATCGGCGGTAAATCAATGGGATTTGGTGCTGATATTAACAGTCAAAAGATTGATCAAGGTGAGATTTTAAATCAAGCGGTTCAGCACGACCTTGTTAAATACGGTCTTATTCCGGAGCTTATAGGCAGAATACCGGTTATTACAGTGCTTGAAAGCCTTGACAAATCAGCACTTATTAAAATTATGACAGAGCCGAAGAATTCTATTGTAAAACAGTATCAAAGGCTTTTTGAATACGATGGTGTATCGCTTGAATTTAAAGCCGATGCATTAGAGGCTATTGCTGATATTACTCTTGAGAGAAAAACCGGAGCAAGAGGGCTGAGAAGTGTTTTCGAATCTGTTTTGACAGACTTAATGTTCTCAACTCCAAGTGATCATACTGTTGAAAAAATTATTATTACCGAGGATGCAGTAAGAAAATCAGCTGATCCGATTGTATTAAAGAATCCTAATAAGATTCCTGTCGATCTTACTGCTGACTCAATCAAAAACGCATAAGCAAATATCAAAAAGGCTTGGATTATGTTCAAGCCGATTTTGATTTATTAAATTTAAAAAAATCAGAGATATTTTATGGGCGATAATTATACAAAAGATTTATGTTTTAATATACCTGTTATTCCGTTGAGGGGACTTGTTATTTTTCCCGAAATGGTACTCCATTTTGATGTAGGCAGGTCTAAGAGTATAGCAGCATTGAAAAGCGCAATGAATAACGATCAAAAGGTTTTTCTTGTGTGTCAAAAGGATGCTTCTGTTGATGATCCCGATATTGATGACATCTATGACATCGGTGTTGTTTGCAATATCAAGCAGATGCTCAAAATTCCTAACAGCAACAATCTACGAGTTGTAGTGGAGGGTGAGGAAAGAGCTGCTTTAAACAGTCTTAGAATTGTCAGTGAGGACGGAACATACTTAAGCGCTGACATCAGCTATATAAACTGTGATGAATATACACAAACCGAGCAGATAAAGGCATATCAAAGAGCTGTAAAAAGTGAATTTGAAGCGTATGCTTCACTTGTTCCGAAAATCAATGAAAGTGTTATTGCAAAGGTTATTTCTATCAGCCATGCAGGCAAGCTTTGTGATTATATTTGTTCAAATACCTTTCTTGATTGTGCACAAAAGCAGGATATTCTCGAAACCTGCGATGTTCAATCTCGCCTGACTCAATTATTGGTTTATCTTAAAAAAGAGAATACCTCACTTGAGATTGAGGCAGAGATACACGAAAAGGTTCAAATTGAAATTGACAAGAATCAACGCGAATATTATCTTCGTGAAGAAATGAAGGTTATTGCCGACACTCTCGGCGAAGGTGATAATCCGCTTGAAGAGGCAGAAGAGTATAAGGGTAGAGTAAATGGCTTGAAATGCTCAGTCGATATTAAAGATAAGCTCTTAAAGGAATGTGATAAGCTCATGAAAATGCCGAGCGGATCACATGAAGCAACAGTTGTCAGAAATTATCTCGATAAATGTCTTGAGATTCCTTTTGGAAAATACACAAATGACAGAATAAGTCTTGAGCGTGCACGAAAAATTCTTGACAGAGATCATTACGGTATTGACAATGTGAAGCAAAGAGTAGTTGATTCTCTTGCTGTATATAAAAGAAATCCTGAATTTAACGGTCAAATCCTTTGCTTTGCCGGTCCTCCCGGTGTCGGTAAAACTTCTGTTGTTAAATCATTAGCAAACGCCATGGGCAGAAAATATGTTAGAGTAGCTCTCGGCGGAATTCATGACGAGGCAGAGATAAGAGGACACAGAAAAACATATATCGGCTCCATGCCCGGCAGAATTGTCGATGCCGTTATCAAAAGCGGTGTTATGAATCCTATCATTCTTCTTGACGAGATTGATAAGCTTGGAAATGATTATAAGGGTGATCCGTCTTCTGCATTGCTTGAAGCTCTTGATCCTGAACAAAACAGTTCATTCGTTGATCATTATATTGATTTTTCTATCGACTTGAGTCGAGTAATGTTTATCACTACTGCAAATGACACATCAAGAATCGATGCTCCTCTTTATGACAGAATGGAGGTAATTGAGCTTAATTCCTATTCACCTTTGGAAAAGCTTAATCCTATCATTCTTCTTGACGAGATTGATAAGCTTGGAAATGATTATAAGGGTGATCCGTCTTCTGCATTGCTTGAAGCTCTTGATCCTGAACAAAACAGTTCATTCGTTGATCATTATATTGATTTTTCTATCGACTTGAGTCGAGTAATGTTTATCACTACTGCAAATGACACATCAAGAATCGATGCTCCTCTTTATGACAGAATGGAGGTAATTGAGCTTAATTCCTATTCACCTTTGGAAAAGCTTAATATTGCTAAAAAGCATCTTGTAAAAAAAGAGCTTGCAAGGCATTCACTGTCTGCAAGAGAGCTGAAAATTACAGATGATGCATTGAGCATTATTATTGATTGCTACACAAGGGAAGCAGGAGTCAGACAGCTTCAAAAAGAAATAGCAACACTTTGCAGGAAATCTCTTGTAGAAATTGAAAAGGGTAAAAAATCAGTTAAGATTACTGCTGATAATATTGAACACTATCTCGGGAAGAAAAAGTATCTTGAAGAAGCTATTTCTAAAGATAATCTTGTCGGTACCGTTAATGGACTTGCGTGGACAAGCGTCGGCGGAACGATGCTTCCGATTGAGGTTAGTGCTCTTGACGGTACAGGTAAAATCGAGCTTACGGGTAACCTCGGTGATGTAATGAAGGAAAGCGCAAAAACCGCTGTTTCATACGTTCGCTCTATTGCAGATAATTTAGGTATAAATACTGATTTCTATAAAACAAAGGATATACATATCCATGCACCTGAGGCTGCTATTCCTAAGGATGGTCCTTCCGCAGGTCTCGCTCTCACGACTGCTATTGTAAGTGAGCTTACAGGTGTAGCAATTAAATCAAATGTTGCCATGACCGGCGAAATAAGTCTTAAGGGTAAAGCACTTCCCATCGGTGGATTGAAGGAAAAGTCTATGGCTGCCTACAAGGCCGGTTGCGACACTGTAATAATTCCTCGGGATAACGAAAAGGATCTTGCCGATATTTCCGAAGAAGTAAAAGCAACTGTATCGTTTGTTACAGTATCTTCCTTTGAAGAGCTTGTGCCTTATGCTTTTGTTGATTCCTTTTCCTATGCCGATGACAACAAAAAGAAACAGAAGGTTGTGATGAATAAAAAATCAACAACCGTTCCGGCTGTAACACAGTAGGAGATATTATGAATTATAATAAAGCTTTTTTTGAAGCAGCGTACGGCTTGTTATCTCAATTACCTGATAGCAATGCTTGCGAAATAGCCTTTGCCGGTAGATCAAATGTCGGCAAAAGCTCGCTACTTAATAAGTTGTTTAACAGAAAGCAGCTTGCAAGAGTCAGCTCTGTTCCCGGAAAGACTGTTACTATCAATTTTTATGATGTTGACGGTATCAAGTTTGTTGATTTACCGGGATACGGATACGCTAAGCTCAGTAAGCAGGAGCTTGGTAGATTTTCTGAGCTTATGGAGGGCTATTTTAAAACCGACAGAAATATTGCTCTTGTTGTTCAGTTAATTGATATGCGTCATCCTCTTTCAAAGGATGATGAAGGAATGATTGAATTTCTTAAAGCTATGGAAATACCGTTTATTATCGTTATGACCAAATGTGACAAGCTTAAGAAAAAAGCTTACGAGGAGAGGCTTGCTCTTTCTAAGCATGAGCTTGCTTTTGCGGGTAATGTTCCCGTAATTCCGTTTTCCTCCGTTACCGGTCAGGGAATTAACGGAATTAAAAACTATATTGAAAAAGCAGTGATGTTGGAGGATTAAATATGGAAAAATTACCGTTTGTTTCAAAAGAAAAGGTTGAAGAAATTGCACAGGTTTATCCTACTCCCTTTCACCTTTATGACGAGAAAGGAATAAGAGAAAATGTCAGCAACCTTAAGAAAGCATTTTCTTGGAATAAAGGATTTAAGGAATATTTTGCCGTTAAGGCAACTCCTAATCCATTCTTAATTAACATTCTACGTGAGTACGGTTGCGGATGTGATTGCTCGTCAAAAACAGAGCTTATGATGGCTAAAACAATCGGTGCAACAGGCGACGATATAATGTTTTCTTCAAACGATACTCCTATTGAAGAGTTTAAGTACTGCAATGATTTAGGCGGTATTATCAATCTTGATGATATTACTCATATTGAAGCTGTTGAAAAAGCATGTGGAAGGCTCCCAGAAAAAATGAGCTGCCGTTATAATCCGGGTGGAATTTTTAAAATTTCAAATGACATTATGGATAATCCCGGTGATGCTAAATACGGTATGACTACTGAGCAAATATATAAGGCCTATGAAATCATGAAGGAAAAGGGTGTAAAAGAATTCGGTATTCATTCCTTCCTTTGTTCGAATACAGTTACCAATGAGTATTACCCAATGCTTGCAAAGCTTTTATTTGAGCTTATTGTAGATATTAAAAACAAGCTCGGAATACATATTTCATTCGTAAATCTTTCCGGCGGTATCGGAATTCCTTACAGACCTGAACAGGAAAAGAATGACATTTTCGTTATTGGTGAGGGTGTTCGTAAGGCTTATGAGGAAGTGCTCGTTCCTGCAGGAATGGACGATGTAGCAATATTTACTGAGCTTGGAAGATATATGATGGGTCCTTACGGCGGTCTTGTTACAAAGGCAATCAACGAAAAGCACACTCATAAAGAGTATGTCGGCGTTGACGCTTGTGCAGTTAACCTTATGAGACCTGCTATCTACGGCGCTTATCATCACATTACAGTTCTCGGCAAGGAGAACGAGGCTTGTGATTTTAAATATGATGTTACAGGCTCACTTTGCGAGAATTGCGATAAATTTGCTATTGATAGAATGCTTCCTAAAATTGAGATGGGTGACTATCTCTTTATTCACGATGCAGGTGCTCACGGATTTTCTATGGGCTATAACTATAATGGCAAGCTTAAGAGTGCCGAAATTCTTTTAAACGAAGATGGTTCATTCAAGCTTATAAGAAGGGCGGAAACTCCTAAAGACTATTTCCAAACCTTTGATTGCTTTGATTTATATGATGAATTGATTAAAGAATAAAGAATGTTTAAAATCCCTGAAAATAATTCAGGGATTTTTCTTTACTTTCACGATTTAGTGTGTTACAATAATAACATCATAAAATGAGGTGATATTATGGGTAGAAAATTACAGGATGATAATGTAGATTTTTTGTTCAAGGCAGTACTTTCCTTGAAATCTGAAGATGAATGCTACGATTTTTTTGAGGATCTCCTCACTGTGCAGGAGTTAAAAGCAATCAGTCAACGCATTGTTGTTGCAAAAATGCTTTCGGAAAAATGCGTTTATACAGATATAGTTAATGCAACAGGCGCATCTACTGCAACAATAAGCAGAGTTAATCGCTCGTTACAGTATGGTTGTGACGGCTATGACAAGATTTTTGACAGGATAAGAACGGCAGAAGAAGATGAGCAGTTATAATACCTTTGCATTATTTTACGATGATTTGACGCAAAATGTTGATTATGAAGTCAGGAGTGATTACATTTCTGACTTTTTTTGCAGGCTTGGAGTTGAGAGCGGTAAAATTCTTGACTTAGCCTGCGGAACGGGTAGCGTCAGCGTGTGCCTGCATAACAAGGGCTACGATGTCACAGGAATTGATTTATCCTCGGATATGTTAACTATTGCCGACAGTAAATCAAATGGCAAAATAAAGCTTATACAAGGTGATATGACTGATTTTTGCACTAATGAGTGCTATGACGGCTGTGTTTGCTCTCTCGACAGTATAAATCATCTGGTAAGTATTGAGGATGTCAAAAAATGCTTTAAATGTGTTAAAAACGCACTTAAAACAAATGGTGTTTTTGTTTTTGATGTTAACACAATTTACAAGCATAATCATATTTTAGGTGACAATTCGTTTGTGTTTGACGAGGAGGATTATTTTCTTTCTTGGGACAACGAAAATGTTGGTGATAATTCTGTCAGAATACTCCTCGATTTCTTTGTCTTTAACGGTACAAGCTATGACAGATACAGTGAAGAGTTTTATGAAAAAGCTTATTCAATTGATGAGATTGTTTCAGCACTTGATGGATTTGAAATAATTGATATATTTGATGATTTGACATTTGATAAACCTAAAGACGATAGTGAAAGATTATATTTTGTTTGCAAAAAGGAAAGATGATTAATTATGGGTAAAATTGTAAGATATATAACAGAAGACGGTAGCGCCTTTATTATAGTTGCAGATACTACCGATGTAGTTGCTGAGGCTGAAAGAATCCATAAAACATCAGCCGTTACTACTGCCGCTCTCGGAAGACTACTAACTGCTGCATCTATGATGGGTGATATGCTTAAGGGTAAGGACGACTCAATCACCCTTCGCCTTGCCGGGGGCGGTCCAGCAGGTTCAATTATTGCCGTATCCGACAGTAACGGTAATGCAAGAGGTTACGTTCAAAATCCGATTGTTGAAATCCCGCTCAATGATAAAGGTAAGCTTGATGTAAAGGGTGCTGTCGGTACTAACGGTTATCTTTATGTAATGAAGGATATTGGATTAAAGGAGCCTTATGTTGGGAGCACACAGATAGTCAGCGGTGAGATAGCTGAGGACATTACTAACTATTTTGCAGTTTCCGAACAAACGCCGTCGGTATGCGCTCTCGGTGTTCTTGTTAATCCGGACTTGACTGTTAAAAAAGCAGGCGGATTTATTATTCAACTGCTTCCCGGTTGTCCTGACAGTATTATTGATAAAATTGAATATGCAATGAATGATATTGAACCGATTACAGTAATGCTTGATAAAGGTATGACTCCTGACGAAATTGCAGCTCGAGCTATGAATAATATCAATATAGAAAAGCTTGACGAGTATGATATTTCGTATAAGTGCAATTGCTCAAAGGAAAGGGTAGAGGCAGCAATAATTTCAACAGGTATGGATACTCTTCAAGAAATGGTTGATTCAGGCGAAAATGCAGAGGTTGAATGTCATTTTTGCGATAAAAAATATGTGTTTTCACCTGACGAAATAAAAAAATTGATGCAATAAAAAAATCTTTAAAAACTTTAAAAAAAGTCTTGACTTTTTAATGGACTTAATGTATTATATAACACGTCGCAAGTGACTGTTATTGCGATATATAAGTGGGAGCATAGCTCAGCTGGGAGAGCATCTGCCTTACAAGCAGAGGGTCACAGG
>CAMGDK010000026.1 GCA_946042285.1 uncultured Clostridia bacterium
GGAATTAAATAATCAAGCCTGCCGTCGTGCTCGTCAAAAAGATATGTCCTTGTATAGCCGAGAAAGCGCATAAAATCCTCGCTCACAATCTTTAAGCCGAGAACATCGTCGGCGTCCGTATAAAAGACAGGATCGGGAATATTCTTAAGCAGCTCAACAAGCGTGTCGTTATACCTGTCTGCCTGCTCCTCCGTTTCCTTAACATTTGTAATGTCGGTTATCATTGCGTGGAAAACGGGATTGTTGTCCTCATCATATCGCTGAATGGCGGAAGTGACCTTGCACCACTTATATTCGCCCTTGTGCATAACGCTTCTAAACTCAACATCAATGCCCTCGCCCGTCGCCATAGCCTTGCCTATTGCTTGGAAAACAAGGCTTTTATCGTCGGGATGAATAAGCTCGTCGAGTCTGTGAAGCCGAGCCTTGTATGTATTCTTTGATGTGCCGAACATTTTGCACGCGCCCTCGTTGAGATACATTGTTTCAATATGCATCTGCTGCGTCACCTTAAAAAGACACACACCGCCGGCAACAAGGTCGATTAAATAATTCATTTCCTTAGCCTGATTGCGAAGCCTCTCCTGCTTCTCCTCCGACTTCGACACATCGACAAGCGTCATTTTGCATTTGCTCGAGTCCTCAAAATTCTGTGCGGTGCAGTGGACAAGAACATCGTTGCCGTTTTTATCCCTAATCTCTGCGCTGAAATATACATAGGGTGAGCTTTTTTTGCAAAGCGCCTTCATTATCGCCTCTCTGTAAACCGGCTTTATAATATCAATCAAAAACAGCTTACCCTGCTTAATCTTTGACGGGTGCACACCTGTGAAATCCGAAAAATGACTGTCTGAATCAATAACCCTTAGGTTATCCGCCTTGTCAGCCTCAAGATTCATCAGCACAATATCGTATAATCCGTCGTCAATAATATTGTCTATCTTAATCCCCCCACTTTATTCATACAAAAATATTGTGGTAAATATTCAAAAAATCATAATTTGCCCGAGTGCCTCCACCCGACATTGTTAATTATAACACAATTTTATACATTATTTAACAACTTATGTAAATAAACAGTTAATTTTTGTACTTTGCCCAAAAATTTGTGATATTTTTTGTAAATTAGGTATAGGAAAATAAAATGTTTTATGTTAGAATATATAATAAAATTTTTATAGATTATTTTATATGGCAAAAAAGCAATATAATTTATCAAGGAGAATAAATATGTCAAAGGTTTACCGTGTTTATGTTGAAAAGAAAAAGGGCAACGACATTGAAGCAGGTCAGACTCTTGCCGACCTCAAAAACAATGTCGGCATTACTGCGCTTGAGGATTTGAGAATCATCAACCGCTATGATGCGCAGGGACTCAGCGCCGAGGAGTTTGACTCTGCCGTTAAGACTATTCTTTCCGAGCCTAACCTTGACAATGTTAGCTACGAGCTTAACATTGAGGACGGCTGGAGATTTTTTGCAACAGAGTATCTTCCCGGTCAGTACGACCAAAGGGCAGACTCTGCCGCACAGTGCATCCAGCTTTTAACTGCCGGCGAAAGACCGGACGTTCTCTCTGCAAAGGTTATTGCAGTTAAGGGCAACATCACAGACGGAGAATTTGACAAAATTAAGTCATACATAATCAACCCTGTTGAGTCAAGAGAGGCTTCGCTTGAGCTTCCGGACTCGCTCGACCTTCACAGCGATGTTCCTGCCGACATCATCAGGATTGACGGCTTTATTGACAAAAACGACGAGGAGATTGCAGAATATCACGCTACCATGGGATTTGCCATGAGCGTTGCCGATCTGCGCTGGGTTAGGGATTACTTTAAAAATGACGAGGGCAGAAATCCAAGCCTGACAGAGCTTAAGGTTATCGACACATATTGGTCCGACCACTGCCGTCACACAACCTTTGCAACAGAGCTTGACGAAATCAAGATTGACGAAAGCAAATACAGCAAGGCTATCGAAAAGGCACTTGAGCAGTATTTTGATGTAAGAAAAGAGGTTTACGGCGACAGGGATAAGATTGTTTGCCTTATGGACATGGCGTGCATCGGCACAAAGGTGCTTAAAAAGCGCGGTCTTGTGTCAAACCTTGACGAGAGCGAGGAAATCAACGCATGCTCAATCGAGGTGCCTGTTGTTATCGACGGCAAAACAGAGCAATGGCTCGTTCAGTTCAAGAACGAAACTCACAACCACCCGACAGAAATTGAGCCCTTCGGCGGTGCGGCAACCTGCCTCGGCGGTGCTATCCGCGATCCGCTTTCAGGCAGAGCCTATGTATATCAGGCAATGAGAGTTACAGGCTCGGGCGATCCCACTACTCCGTTTGAGGAAACGCTCGATGCAAAGCTTCCCCAAAGCAAAATTACAACAGGTGCCGCAGCAGGATATTCAAGCTACGGTAACCAAATCGGTCTTGCAACAGGTCAGGTAACAGAGCTTTACGATGCAGGCTATGTTGCAAAGAGAATGGAAATCGGTGCAGTTATCGGTGCATCGCCGAAATCAAATGTTATTCGTGAATGTCCTCAAAAGGACGACATCATTGTTCTTTTAGGCGGCAGAACAGGTCGTGACGGCTGCGGCGGCGCTACCGGCTCATCAAAGGCGCACGACTCATCATCAATCGAAACATGCGGTGCGGAGGTACAAAAGGGTAATCCTCCTACCGAGCGTAAAATTCAGCGTTTGTTCAGAAAGGCAGAGGTTTCAACAATGATTAAGCGCTGCAACGACTTCGGCGCAGGCGGCGTTTGTGTTGCTATCGGCGAGCTTGCAGACGGACTTAAGATTGATTTGGATAAGGTGCCGAAGAAATATGACGGTCTTGACGGCACAGAGCTTGCTATCTCCGAGTCACAGGAGAGAATGGCAGTCGTTATTGATGCAAAGGATGTTGACAAATTCATCGCTCTTGCAAACGAGGAAAACCTCGAGGCTACTGCCGTTGCCGTTGTAACAGACGAAAACAGGCTTGAAATGACATGGAGAGGAGATAAGATTGTTGACATCAGCAGAGATTTCCTCAACACAAACGGCGTAACACAGCACGCAAGGGCTCACATCACTGCAGTTGACGGTGAGCTTGACTATACAAAGCAAATCCCGAATGAGCTTAAGGACTTATCTAATTCCGCAGCACTTAAGGCTAACCTTTCAAGGCTTGAGGTTTGCTCGCAGAAGGGACTTGTTGAAAGATTTGACTCCTCAATCGGCGCAGGCACTGTTCTTATGCCTTATGCAGGTAAGTATCAGCTTACACCGGAGGAGGCTATGATTGCTAAAATCCCTCTTACCGAGGGTGAAACAGACACCGCAACAGTTATGGCTTACGGCTTCATTCCAAGGCTTTCACGCTGGTCGCCGTTCCATTCTGCCGCATTTGCAGTGTCGGAGTCTATCGCAAAGCTTGCAGCTGTCGGCTGTAATCCTGCCGAGGCAAGACTCACATTCCAGGAATATTTTGAAAGGTTAAACGACGCTCCTACCCGTTGGGGCAAGCCTGCCGCAGCACTTCTCGGCGCACTCAGCGCACAGCTCGGCTACAAGTGTCCGTCAATCGGCGGTAAGGACTCAATGAGCGGAAGCTTCAACGAGCTTGATGTTCCTCCTACACTCGTTTCGTTTGCAGTCGGCATGAGCGAGGCGTCCAAGACGGTATCGGCACAGTTCAAGAGAACAGGCTCAACCGTTAAGCTTCTCCCTCTCCCTGTTGACGCAGAAACAGGCTTACCTGATTTTGAACGCGCTATGGCTCTCATGGTTAAGGTTTATGAGGGTGTAAGAAGCGGTAAAATCCTTGCAGCATCAGTTGTCAAGGAGGGCGGTGCTGCTGCATGCGTATGCAAAATGGCGTTCGGTAACAAAACAGGCTTTACATTCGAGCAGGGACTCGACAAGGAGACACTCTTTGCCGCTAAGGAGGCTTCGTTCGTTGTTGAGCTTGCCGACGAAAACGGCTTTGACGGCATAACACTCGGTAAGACAAACGACAACGGCATATTCATCATTGACGGCGATGTTCAAACTGTTGATGAGCTTATCGAGGCGTGGACAGGCAAGCTTGAGAAGGTGTTTGCTACCGACTCCGGCAAAAAAGCAAGAATGCCGTTTGATGTTCCGCTTTACAACGAGCGTTCAATCTATATCGCTAAAAACAAGGTTGCAAAGCCAAAGGTGTTTATCCCTGCTTTTCCCGGCACAAACTGCGAGGTTGACTCTGCAAGAGCATTTGAAAAAGCAGGAGCAGAGACTTCAATTCTTGTTGTTAACAACCTTTCATCATCTGCAATCAACGAAACTATTGACAAGATGGTTAAGGAAATCGAATCGTCACAAATCATCATGCTTCCGGGCGGATTCAGCGGCGGTGACGAGCCGGAGGGCTCAGGCAAATTCATTGCCACAACATTCCGTAATCCAAGAGTTAAGGAGGCTGTTACAAGGCTTCTCAACTGCCGTGACGGTCTTATGCTCGGTATATGCAACGGCTTCCAGGCACTCATCAAGCTCGGTCTTGTGCCTTACGGCGAAATCAGGGATATTGATGAAAACGATCCTACCCTTACATTCAACACAATCGGCAGACACATCAGCTCAATGGCTTACACAAGAGTGTCAAGCGTTAAGTCACCATGGCTTTCGGGCGTAAACGCAGGCGACATGTTTGCAGTGCCTATCAGTCACGGCGAGGGCAGATTTGTTGCTAACGACGATGTTATGAAAAGGCTCATTGAAAACGGTCAGGTTGCAACACAGTATGTTGACCCGTCGGGCAACCCTGTTGCAGACATGCCGTTCAACCCTAACGGCTCCGTTTGTGCTGTTGAGGGTATCACATCACCGGACGGCAGAGTTTACGGTAAAATGGGACACTGTGAGCGTAAGGGCGCAGACCTCTACGCAAATGTTCCGTTTGAGAAGGACCTTAAGCTCTTTGAAAGCGGTGTGAATTATTTTAAGTAATCGGTTGATTGAGCGGGCGAACACTGTTCGCCCCTACGATTGTGTGAAGCCATAACACCAATCATTTTTTCACAATCGAACAGTGTTCGCCCGTACAATATTGAATGATTTTATGCTACACAAACGGTTACACGGCGAATTGAATTATAAACATTAACAAAATCTGTATTTGACGGAGGTAATTTATGAAATACGTTGTTGTGCTGTACGACGGTATGGCTGACTATCCCGTACCTGCGCTCGACGGCAAAACGCCTATGATGTGCGCAAAAAAGCCTAACATGGATATGCTCGCTCAAAGAGCAGAGGTTGGACTTATTAAAACCGTTGCCGACGGTCTTAAGCCCGGCTCCGATGTTGCAAACATGAGCGTTATGGGCTTTGATCCAATGAAATTCTACACCGGCAGGAGTCCGCTTGAGGCGGCATCAATCGGTATCGACATGAAGCCGACCGATGTTTCACTCAGGACAAATCTTGTCACTCTTTCAGAGGACGATTTGCCCTACGAGCAAAAAACTATCGAGGATTACTGCGCAGACGATATTTCAACCGAGGAGGCTGAAATCCTCATCAAATACATTGACGAGAAGCTCGGCACGAACGAGTTTAAATTCTATCCGGGTGTGTCGTACCGCCACTGCTTGATTTGGGACAACGGCACAACCGACCTTGGCAAAATGACTCCTCCTCACGACATCACAGGCAAGGTTATCACCGAGTATCTTTCCGACAGCGACAACGCAAGGGAGCTTATCGGTCTTATGAAAAGGTCTTATGATTTGCTCAAGGACCACCCTGTAAACATCGCAAGAAAAAAGGCAGGCAAAAGACCTGCCAACTCAATTTGGCTTTGGGGCGAGGGCAAGCGTCCTGCGCTTAAGCCGTTTGAGGAGATTTACGGAATAAAGGGTGCAGTTGTATCGGCAGTTGACCTTATCAAAGGCATCGGCGGCTGTGCTGAAATGGAGGTTGCCGAGGTTGAGGGTGCAACCGGATATATTGACACCGACTTTGAGGGCAAGGCTAACGCCGCTCTCGATTTGCTTGAGAGAAACGACCTCGTTTACATTCACTTTGAGGCGCCTGACGAGTGCGGCCACAGAAACGAGCCGGAAAACAAGGTAAGAGCAATCGAAATGATTGACGAGCGCGTTTTGCCTATTCTTTTTGACGGACTCAAAAAATATGACGACTACAAGATTATGATTTTACCCGACCACCCGACACCTATCGTTACACGCACTCACGCGAGCGATCCCGTGCCGTATCTCATTTATCACAGGAATAATGAGATTGCAGGCGTTGATACTATCAACGAGGAAACTGCAGGCAAAACAGGTAATTTCATCGAGCACGGTCCTGATATAATGGCACATTTCCTCAAGGACTGATTTGCAATAAGGAGAACACTATGAACATTGAATCAATTTGCGTGCAAGGCGCATACAGACCTAAAAACGGCGAGCCGAGAGTAATTCCTATCGTGCAAAGCACAACATACAAGTACGACTCAAGCGAGGAGATGGGCGACCTTTTCGACCTTAAGAAGTCGGGATATTTCTACTCAAGACTCCAAAACCCAACCTGCGACTACGCTGCCGCTAAAATCACAATGCTTGAGGGTGGTGTTGCAGGAATGCTCACCTCGTCAGGTCAGGCTGCAAACTTTTATGCAATATTCAACATTGCCGAGGCGGGCGACCATATCGTGTCAAGCTCTGCAATTTACGGCGGTACATTTAACCTTTTCAATGTTACGATGAGAAAGCTCGGCATCGACTTTACATTCGTTAGCCCGCATGCTACCGAGGAGGAAATTCAAGCCGCAATCAAGCCGAACACAAAGGCTATCTTCGGCGAAACAATTTCCAATCCGAGTCTTGACATTATCGACCTTGAAAAATTTGCCAAGGTTGCCCATGCAAACGGCGTTCCGTTTATTGTTGACAACACCTTTGCAACTCCTATCAACTGCCGTCCGTTTGAATTCGGCGTTGACATTGTTACTCACTCAACAACAAAGTATATGGAGGGACACGCTTCAACAATCGGCGGTGCTATCGTTGATTCAGGCAAATTTGACTGGACACAAAACGACAAATTCAAGGGACTCACGACTCCCGACGAAAGCTACCACGGTATCACATATACAGACACCTTCGGCGAGGCGGCGTACATCACCAAGGCTACCGTTCAGCTTATGAGAGACCTTGGCTCAATCCCTGCACCGCAAAACGCATTTCTTCTTAATGTCGGTCTTGAGACTCTTCACCTTCGCGTTGAAAGACATTGTGAAAACGCAAAAAAGGTTGCAGAATTTCTTAAGAATAACGACAAAATCACATGGGTAAACTGTGCTATGCTTGAGGGCGACGCACAGTACGAGCTTGCTCAAAAATACATGCCAAACGGCACATGCGGTGTTGTTTCTTTCGGCATCAAGGGCGGCAGAGAGGCGGCAACAACATTTATGGATTCGCTCGAGCTTGCCGCAATCGTTACTCATGTTGCAGATGCAAGAACATGCTGCCTGCACCCTGCTTCAACAACACACCGTCAGCTTACAGACGAGCAGCTTAAGGAATGCGGTGTCAGCCCCGACCTTATCCGCTTCAGTGTCGGTATTGAAAATGCAAACGACATTATTGCCGACATTCAGCAGGCTCTTGATAAGATATGAGTAATACACATAATCACAACCACGACCACGCACATACAAAGGAGGTCAGCAACCGCCTTGCTCGTGCAATAGGTCATCTGCAAAAGGTAAAGCAGATGGTAGATAGCGGTGAGGACTGCTCCGATGTGCTTATTCAGCTTGCGGCGGTTAAGTCTGCTCTCAATAATACAGGCAAGGTGATTTTAAAGGACCACCTTGAGCACTGTATTGTTCATGCCGTTGAGGAGGGCGACGAGCAAATGCTCGAGGAGCTTAACAACGCGATAGATAAATTTTTAAAATAAAAAAGACCGACATGGATTATAAAATATCCGTGTCGGTTTTTTGCATGTTGTGTGTTGTTTTTTGCGGGCGAACACTGTTCGCCCCTACGGAGTTCGTTGACATGCAAATCGTTGTTGAGATTTAACATGTCTTGCGGGCGAACACTGTTCGCCCCTACTGCATATCTTGGATTGACTCCGGTGATGTATCGACAACCTCAAATTTGTTTGCCTGCATCCACAAAGACGGCGTAATTCTGCACTTAAAGCCGTAGCCTGCGTCCATCTGCCAATGCGCCATGGGAGCCTCAGGCAAGCCGTAGCACGCAAGAATTGTCATGATTACACCGGCGTGACCTACTATTGCAATATTTTGGGTGCCTGTTTTGATGCAGCCGTCGATAACCTTTTCAAAGCCTGCACAAATTCTTTGCACAAATTCCGCATTACTCTCGCCGAACGGCGCCTTTGCCGTAATATCACCGCGAAGCCACTGCTTAAAATCGTCGTTGTCCTTCAATTCGTCTGCCGTCAATCCCTCAAATTCACCGAAATTGTACTCGATAAAGTCGTCGATTACCATTGTATTGTTTTCGGGAAACATGATTTTTGCAGAGTCAAGGCATCTTTTGAGCGGCGAGGAAAATACCGCATCCACCCTTGGATAATGCTTGTGCGCCTTGATTGATTTAAGCTCCGATATACTATCTGTTGTGAGGGGCAAATCCGTATGCCCAATATACTGTGCGTTTAAGTTACCCTTTGTCAATCCGTGACGAAACAAATAAAGGTTGTAGCATTTCATGTCGAATGTCTCCTTGTTAAGCCAAATATTACAAATAATTAACAATATTAAAAACCGACTTTACAAATAGTATTGTTGGAATTATAATACTATCTGTAATAAATCGGAGGAATGGTAATGAGCGAAAAGAACGAGAATAAAGCCGTTGCAAAATCGGCAAAAAGCGAAAAGGTTTCTCAATTTGCAAAAAAGCTTTCCGAGCTTCGCAAGGAAAGAGGAATAAGCCAGAAAAAAGCAGCCGCTGACCTTGGTGTGTCGCAGGCGCTGTTAAGCCACTACGAGAAGGGCATTAGAGAATGCGGACTCGACTTTGTTATAAGATGCAGTGAATATTACGGCATCACAACAGATTATCTGCTCGGCGTAAGCAACAGCAGAAACGGTATTGACACAAAGTGCTTCGGCATCGGCGACGGTGAGGCGTCGGGCGGTACACTTGTTTCTGCAATCAAGTTTTTGCTTGAAATTATCAACACTGCAAAAAACGAGGGCGCGGTAAACTATATCAATGACTACTACACCCTTTGCGCTTATCGTGTTGCGGTTACTCTTGCAAAGGCAGGACTGCTTCCGTTAGAGCTGTTTAAGCTTGATTTCAATGTCGGCAGGGAGCTTGCGTCAGCCGCAATCGCAGTTGAAGATGCAAGATTTGTATTTATTGAGGATAAATCAAGGACAGGCTCAGACCTTCTTGATAACAATGCGCTTCGTGCTCTTATCGAGAAAGCGGAGGAGCTTATTCTCAATTATTTCTCGTCGATTTAACGGTGTTTTTTGACTCCCCTTTTTTGAGGGGAGTTTTTTTATTGCGGACGAATAATCGCATTTTTTGTGTTTGTTTTATTTTTTAACGGGCGAACACTGTTCGCCCCTACGATTGTAGGGTTATTAGAGCGTGCAGTTAGAAAATCCGCACGGTTGTTGGGTTGTTAGAGCGTGTAGATAAACGGTTGATGCCCATGCGGTAAATTGTATTGTTTATCAATTCGGTAAAAAATTTAACGAAATCGTACATGTCCACGAATCCCGTAGGGGCGAACATCGTTCGCCCGCAAGATATGTCGTGTCATTTATCGTTCATGAGTATTACAGCATGAAGCCGCAAATCATTCGGCAAAAAATTTAACGAAACCGTACATGCCCACGAATCCCGTAGGGGCGAACATCGTTCGCCCGCATGCGTGTAAAATCCCTATAACGATTCACATTTTGCATTTGTCGGGTTGTTCGGGTGTACGGGTAAATCAATCAAACAACGAATACTGCTTTTGCTCGGTTTTGATAAATTCCAATATAATCGCTGCGGATTTTTCTGCGGCGATTTCCTTAAATGTCGGGTAATCAAGCTGTGCCGAGCTGTCGCCGCCGTCGCTGATTGAGCGCATAACGGCAAACGGAATATTGTTTGCAGCGCATGTATGCCCGATAGCACCACCCTCCATTTCTCCGCAGATTGCGCCGAACTCGTCGGCAAGAAACGACTTAAGGCTGTCGTCTGCAATAAAGGTGTCGCCGCTTGCAACACTGCCGCGGTGTATCCTTTCGCCTTGCCTGATTGCCGTTTGTGCAAGCCTTTCGGAAAGCGACTCGTCCGTCTTAACCTTGATTACATTTAAGCCGTTGATGAATCCCCTTGGCTCGCCGAGAGCGGTAATATCAATATCATACTCGCAAACATCTGTTGCAACAACAACATTTTTAATCACAACATCACTGCTAAGCGAGCAGGCAACACCGATATTTATTATTTTATCAATATCAAAATTATCAATCATTGCCTGTGTACAAAGAGCGGCGTTGACCTTGCCCGGTGAGCATTTTGCGGCACACACCATAACACCCTCAATAAATCCGCAAACAAATTCAACACCTGCAATGCTTGACACGGTTTTGTCCGTAATTCTGCCTTTAACCGCATCAATTTCCACATCCATTGCTCCGATAATTCCAAGCATGGCTCATCCTCCGTTCATATATCAAGCCTTGTCAAATCCTGATCCGTCGTTTTTTCAAGATAAGGCTTAATGTCCGTGCCGAACACAATTCCGTTAGGAAAAATATCAAGCAGCGGCTCAAGCACAAATCTTCTTTCGTGATAACGCGGATGAGGAACGATTAAATTCCTTGTTTCAATCTCGCAATCCTCGGCAAAGATAATGTCGAGGTCAATAATTCTCGGACCGTATCTTACAGTCCTTTGCCTACCGAAGCCGGACTCAATGCCAAGGCACGCGCCGAGCATTTCGTTTGGCTCAAAAATCGACTCAACAAGCAGCACGATATTGTAAAAATTATCCTGCCTTGCATAGCCGATCGGCTCTGTTTCATAAATCGCCGACTGCTTTTCAACATCTGTGTAAGGCAAAAGATTGATTGCTTCAATCGCTCTTTCAATGTTTGCCCTGCGGTCGCCGAGGTTTGTACCGACACTTATAATATACTGCATATCTCTCTTATCTCTCTCTTGAAATTTGAACTCCTACCCAGCCGAAGTCCGCCTTAATAGGTGCCTCCGGCTTTTTTAATGTAATATCGACTCTGTAAACATCCTCATATTCGTCAAAAATTGCGTCTGCGGTTATTTGAGCGGCTTTTTCAAGCAGATTATACTTTTCCCCGCAAAACACTCTTCTAATGGTTTTAACGACCTTTGCATAGCTTACAGTGTCGTTTACATCGTCTGTTACACATGGCTTTATTATATTTACATACAAATCAACATCAAAACAGAAATTTTGACCGTTAATCTTCTCCTCCTCGTTTACGCCGTGGTAAGCAAAGAGCTTTAAATCCCTGATTAAAATTTTATCCTGCATCACAACACCTGTATTTCGATTACTTATTTTTCAAGACGGCATCTGCCATTCTTATACCCTGAATTTCATGCTCAACATCATGAAGCCTTATTATGTTAACTCCCTTTGCAATTGCAAGTGCGTCAACGGCAATATTGCCGTAAATTCTCTCCTTTGGATTTTCCTGTTTGCTTCCCTGTCCTATTACTCTTTTGCGCGACACGCCGAGTAAAACAGGCACACTGCCGTAGCCGAGGTTAATCTCGTTAACACGCCTTAAAAGCTCAATATTCTCCTCGTAGTCCTTGCCAAAGCCTATTCCGGGATCAATGCAAAGACGGCAAACGGGAATATCGCGCTTAGTGCATTTTGCAGCAACTTCATCAAGAAGATTGTTGACATCCTCAGGCGTACCCGAGCCGTTGTGCATAATTATCCAGCCGCAGCCCGTTTCTTTAACAATTTTTGCCATGTCCTCGTTAAATTTACCGCTGACATCGTTGATTATTTCGGCACCGGCATCAATCGCCTTTCTTGCAACCTCGGGATAAAATGTATCAACGCTGATAGGCACATTAAGCTTACCCTTCAAGCCGATTAGCACACCCTCAAGCCTTGACCACTCCTCCTCGGCGGAAATGACCGTCGAGCCCGGTCGGGTTGACTGCGCACCTATGTCAATAAAATCGGCTCCGTCAGCCTCGTGCTTTAATGCGCGCTCAATCGCATTTTTTGCATCAAAATAATCACCGCCGTCGGAAAACGAGTCCGGCGTAACATTGACTATGCCCATAACAAGAGTTTTGCCGTCGTCTGTATATTTCCTGTCCTTAAATCTCCAATCCATATTTATCCTCACAGTGTTATCAATACTTCGGGAATATCGTTTTTTATGTTATCCATATATTTTAATTCCGTCCTTCAATATTTCCTGAACTAAATCCATGTTATCATTTAATTGATTTATGTCAAGAGCATCAATCCTTTTTTTTAAAGAATTTCTGATTTCCTCAACCAAGCCGAAATACTTAATACCCTTGACATTTGACGAAATTAACAAATCAACATCACTTTTTTCCGTTGCCCTGCCCTTTGCATAAGAGCCAAACAAATAGCAGTATTCAACATCGTAATTATCAAAAATGCTTTTGCATTTTTCTTTAATATCATCAATGCTTATTATCCCGTGGTCTTCATCGACGGGATTTATTTTTTTCAACAAATCAAGAATATAGTTGTACTTAATCGTGCCGACCTTTTCTATGTCGTTTTCATAGGATTTGTATGAGCGCAGGGAAATGCCTGCAATATCGGCAACCTGCTGCTGTGTTAGCTTTTTTTCAATTCGCAAATTCTTAATTGTATCCATGTTTGCACCTCTAACGGTATTATAGTGCAAAATTTGCACCTTGTCAAATATTAAAGTGCAAAAATTACATTTTAACTACTACTATCATTCCAAAAAATATAAAAACAACACAAAATATCAGAGCACCTTACGGTGCTCCTAAAATTCATATTTATTTGTTAAGGAGAGATAATACCTCGGCGCGTGTTCTTGCATCTGTGCGCATGATACCGCGAAGGGCGGAGGTTTGCGTTTTCGAGCCTGCTGCCTTTGCACCTCTCATTGTCATGCAGGAATGCTCTGCCTCGATAAACACTGCGACACCCTTTGGGCTCATGCTTTCGTTTAGAAAATCCGCAATGTCGTGAGTGAGTCTTTCCTGCACCTGCGGCTTTTTTGCAAACGAGTCAACAATTCTTGCAAGCTTTGAAAGACCGATAATCTTATTGTCGCTCGGGATATATGCAATATGGGCCTTGCCGACAAACGGAAGCAGGTGATGCTCGCACATTGATGAAAACGGAATATCCCTTACTACAACCATTTCGTCGTTTGATTTTTCGTCAAAGAATTTAAGATGCCTTTTCGGATCGTCGTTAAGACCGGCAAAAATCTCCTCATACATATTTGCTACTCTTTTAGGAGTTTCCTTTAATCCCTCTCTGTCCGGATTTTCACCTACTGCGATAAGAATATCCCTTACCGCCTGCATAATTTTTTCCTTATCCATAAATACCTCTGTTAATTTTATTTTGAATAGTAGCCCTTGATTTCGTTAAGGCTGTTCTTGCTGATTTTGTTGTTTTCATATTTTACCGGAGCGTTATAAATGCTGACACCTGTACGGTTGTAGGATAAAACCAAAAGACTGTCCGTTGCGTTAGTAAAATCCTTTACCGTAATATTTGTTTGAGCGCTTTTGATAAATTTGCCGAAAAGCACCTCTCTGTTATTGTAGCTTTGCTGATTTACCTGATTTGCAAGGCATGTGAGAAGCAAATCGTTTGCCGACGCACTCTTTGAATTATCAACATAATACCTTACAAGATTGACGGCATCACTGCCCTTTATCGACTGCTCGCCCTCTTTAATTCTTACGGAATATGCAACGGCAGACTGATTATCCTTGTACTTAACAGCGTCAATTATAGGATATTTGACATCGCCGAAATCGTTAAATAATTCGATAAATTTATCTCTTTCAAACGAGATATAATAATCAAAATCCGTACCGATTAACTCCTCGACTGCAATTTTTGTATTCTCCGCGCCGTCATATTTGAAAATGTCCGCAAGTGCTTTACCGTTTGACTTTGTATTAGGCGAAAGGGCTGTGATCTTGTATGACACACTGTCCATATCAACCTGCAAAAGATATGCAAAAAGCAGATTTTTTTCCTCGCTGACCATAATAACATAGTTATTTTTACCGCTTACCTGAGGCAAAATCAGCTCGTTTTCAACACCCTGCTCGGCAGTTGTCTGTATATTGTCGGGCTTAAAAAAGGTTTTAGCGCTAAAGTCGTTTTTTACTGCGGTGAACATCACAAAAACAACAGTAAAAGCAACGATAAATACAAGTGCAAAAAGAAGTAGCTTTTGCTCGGCAGATTTTTCCCTGTTTGTTTTTGAAAAGAAAATATCTCCTCGATTTTTAAAAATTCTCATGCCACCCTCCTGTTTTTATGCATTATACAATATTATTTTATTTTTTACAAGTAAAGAAGAATGTTTGCGTTATTTTTTGGCGGGCGAATAGTGTTTGTGATTTTTGTTGTCGGTGTTTTGGCGGGCGAACGATGTTCGCCCCTACGATTGTGTGAAACCGTAACACTAATCAATATTTTTACAAACAATGTGCATTATGTAAATTTTTTAACGACATTTTGCATGTTAACGAATTCCTGCACGGGCGAACGATGTTCGCCCCTACGATTGTAGGGTTATTAGAGCGTACAACAAATAGGTTTATGTCAACGAACTCCGTAGGGGCGAACAGTGTTCGCCCGCAAAAAAAGACGACCGACTGGTCGTCTTTTTGCTTTTTGCTTTGCTTTATAATTCGCTTTCGTATTTTTTTGTA
>CAMGDK010000027.1 GCA_946042285.1 uncultured Clostridia bacterium
ACCTAAGCCTTCGTCGGCAGCGTCAGATGTGTATAAGAGACAGAAGAGATACAGCATGCGAAATGCTGAACAAATGAAAACGAATTACTGTTTTCACGATGCATTGAGCATGCTCGCTCGTATGACACTGTTGTACTTTAAAAAGGGAGCAATGTCATATCGGCGCTTGAAGAAAAGGAGTAACGGATATGTATAATAATGAGATGTTTATTGAGCAGTTTAAAAATAAGATTAAGGAAATAAATCCAAGGAAGGTATTTTTTGTTTGCAGCAGCGAATACGACAGATACGGATACAGAAACGCGCTCGACGAAGCAGGCTTTGAAAGCGTTGCGTTTACAGGCTTTGAGCCCTGTCCGGAAATCAGCTCGGTTAAAAACGGTGTTGAGCTTATAAGGAAAGAGAACTGCGATTTTATGGTTGCAGTCGGCGGCGGAAGTGCGATTGATACCGCAAAGGGAATTAAGTATTATCTTGAAAGCGATATTGAGATTCTCGCTGTGCCGACAACGGCAGGAACAGGCGCAGAGGTTACGCGTTTTTCCGTGCTTTACAGCAATGGTGATAAGGAGTCTGTAAACAGCTTTGACATCATTCCCGAATATCAGATTTTTGATCATACAACACTTGCATCACTCCCTCGATTTCAGCGTATTGTAACATCGCTTGACGCACTTTGCCACAGCATTGAGGCTTTGTGGTCTGTCAGTGCAACGGATGAAAGCAGAGCGTATAGTATTGAGTCAATAGATTTGTTTAATAAGTACTTTAAATCATATCTTGATGATGATAAAAGCACCTATGAGCCTATGATGAAATGCAGCGAGCTCGGCGGCAGGGCAATCAACATTGCAAGAACGACTGCGCCTCATGCCATGAGCTATAAGCTTCACAAGCTCAAGGGCTTTGCTCATGGTCAGGCAGTAGCAATTTGCCTTGGATATATTTGGAAATATACAAAGGAGACCTTTGATTCTCCCGAAATTGCTTCAATGCTTGAGCAAACAGAGAAAATTACAGGCTTCACACCCGACAGCTTTATTTCTTTCTTAAACGATTTAGGGCTTTGCACTGATTTTGAAATGACTCCTGCACAGTTTGATGAAACGGTAAACGGAGTTAATGTTGAAAGAATGAATAATCACAATGTATGCTTTAACCATGAGGATATAAACAACATCTATTCATCTTTTTTAAAAATTGTTTGATTTGACACATGAATTACACATGACGGGTTTATCTTGTAGCTGAAAGGAAGTGTTCGATTGTTTTGCGTATTAGTTGCCGATGATGAAATTAAAATCCGAGAAACAATAAGAGATTACCTGTCAGCCAAGGGTATTGATGTCACTACTGCTTCAAACGGTACCGAGGCACTTGAAGCGATAGAGGAAAAGGATTTTGACCTTGTAATTCTTGATGTAATGATGCCTGAGCTCAACGGCTTTGACGCTTGCCGAATAATTCGCAGGAATAGCAATGTGCCGGTACTGTTTTTAACTGCAAAGTCGCAGGAGCAGGATTATTTGACCGGCTATGAAAGTGGCTGTGATGACTATGTTGCAAAGCCGTTTCCGTTGTCTGTGCTGTATGAAAAAAGCATGTCGCTTATAAAACGCTACAAGGGTATAGACAACAACAATATTATCAGCGCCGGCGGAATATCACTCAGCCTAAGCTCTCATTGTGTTGAGATTGACGGTGAAACGGTGTCCTTAACGAGTAAGGATTTTAAGCTTCTTTATTATCTAATGCAAAACAAAAATATCGTTTTGAACAGGGATTTAATCTTAACTTATGTGTGGGGATACGACTTTGACGGCGATAGCAGAGTTGTTGATACTCATATTAAGCGCTTAAGAAAGGCACTCGGCAGCAAATCCTCTTGCATCAAAACGGTTGTGAACATAGGCTATTCCTTTCAGGAGGTGTAGATTATGTTAAAAAAGAAATATTTGCTCAGCCTTGTTGCAGTGCTTCTTGTTGCCGTATATAGCGCGGGAATGTATTTCAGCTTTTCAAACGCAAAGGACGGAGCATTTAACGAAATGCAAAGCTTTGAAAGCGAGATTACGGATAAGGTGTTTGAATATTGTTCACTCTCCGATGAGAACGGCAAGGTCAATTTGAGTCTTGAGGAGATTATTGCCGAATTATCAGGCTATACGGGGATGCCGTATTCTGTTTGCTTCTTTGATGAAGACGGAAGGCTTGCAGGCAGAAATCAGGACTATATCAGATTTTGGGAAAACGGCGACGAGCGTTATTGCTTTATCGGTGATTATTTAACCGATGAAATTTCCAAAAAACTAAGGTCTATGTATAACGACCGCTCATTATCGGGAGAATGTTGGTTTTATTATTTAGATGACGAAAACGGCATGGCTGTTCCCGTAACCTTCGTTTTCAAAAATCCAAACAACAAAAACCTAATCGACGAAATCAAGTTCATGGACTATGATCAGTATGGCGATGACGACAAGCAGTTTGGCACATATCTTACAGTAAACGGTGAGGTCACAAAAAAGGTTCAGTCACCGCTTCATATTGTCGAATTTGAGCTTCCTCAGCTTTTGTCAAAGGGCTATATCGCAGACGGCTACCGAGAGGTCTTAGGCAAAATCGTGGACGGTGACGGTAATCTTATTTATAAGGAAGACTTTGAGGAGGATAATTACTTTTTCAACGACCGTATATTGAATATATCGTTAGAGTCTTCGGGTGATTATTACCCTATTACCTTAAAGGACGGCTCGTACAGTATTTATATTGTTGCCAAAATCAATCCCGTTCTTTACGGCTTGAACGATCCTGATTTCAAAACACAGGCTGTCACCATGACAATCGTGTGTGCCTTTGCTTACGCTATCGCCGTTGCCTTTATTGAATACTATTTCAAAAAGCAGATGTTAAGCAGAGCAAGATATGATTTTGCAAATGCGGCAGCACACGAGCTTAAAACTCCGCTTGCAGTGATACAAAATCAGTGCGAATGTATTATGGAAAATGTAAATGCCGATAACAACGCCGGCTATATTCAGTCGATTTACGAGGAAGCACTGCGAATGAACAAGCTTGTAAAAAATCTGCTTGAGTACAACTCGCTTTCGTCACAGGGTAAGCTCAAATCAAGCAGTGTCAATTTGAGTCTTTTGATTGGCAGCGAGGTCAATAAGTACAAGTCGTTGTTAAGCGCAAAGGATTTGTCGATTATCAGTGATGTTGAGCCTGAATGTTATGTTAATTGCAACGATGAGCTGATTGCACTTGTTGTTGACAATTTCCTTTCAAACGCTGTTAAATTTGCCGAGATTGGCAGTGATATTTCCGTGTCCCTGCATCAAAAGGATAAAAAATATGTTGTAAGCGTTTTCAATAAGGGAAGCAAAATTTCAAGAAAAAATGACAAATCGCTCTGGACTCTTCTATACAAGGAGGATGAAAGCAGGAGCGACAGCAGCTCGTCCGGAATGGGACTTGCCGTTTCGGCAAGAATACTCGATTTGCACAAATTCAAGTATGGATATGTTAACCGTGACGATGGTGTTGAATTTTATTTTGTTGCTAAATAGGATATTGTGTTGTATAATTCCATTTGGTGATAAAAATGGCGAGAGAATTATCGTTTGCTCAGCTTGTAGAGCGAAGCATTATAAAAACATATCGAAAAGAAATTTGGAATCCGTTTGTAGAGGGATGCAAGGAATACAGGCTTATTTCCGAGGGTGACAGGATAGCCGTTTGCATCAGCGGAGGCAAGGACTCCGTTTTGCTTGCAGTTTGTATGAAGCATCTGCAAAGAATCTCGGATGTTAATTTTGAGTTGAAATTCATTTGCATGGACCCCGGATATAACGAGGCTAACAGAAAGCAAATTGAGGAAAACTGCAAAAGGCTTGAAATTCCTGTTGAGTTTTTCGAGTCGGATATATTCAGTGTGACAGAAAGCGTCGGCGGCTCACCGTGCTACTTGTGTGCAAGGATGAGGAGAGGTCATTTGTACGCAAAGGCAAAGAGCCTCGGCTGTAATAAAATTGCACTCGGTCATCACCTGAGTGATGTTATCGAAACAACCCTAATGGGTATGTTTTACGGCTCACAGCTTCAGGCAATGCTTCCAAGGCTTGAAAGCACAAACTTTGAGGGTATGGAGCTTATCAGACCTCTTTATTGCGTGAATGAAAGGGCAATTATAAGGTGGAGAGATTATAACAGCCTTACATTCATTCAATGCGCATGCCGATTTGTTGATGAATACAGTCACAGTGAGGACGGAATAGGAAGCTCAAAAAGGCAGGAAATCAAAAAGCTTATTGACGAGCTGAGAAGGGTTAATCCCGACATTGAGCATAATATATTCAAATCAATTCAAAATGTTAAGCTTGATACATTTATTGCCTACAAGCAAGACGGAATAGAGCATTCATTCCTCGAAAATTTACCGTAAAGTAAGACCGCACCTACAATGTAGATGCGGTCGATTTTTTAATTTCTTTCCGGCGGTGTGTACAGATGAATTCTTCCTGTATCGTTAAACGCCTTAATTGTCATAACACAAATAGGTACGATAAACATTCCCATAAATCCAAACAGCTTTAGACCGAAATAAAGTCCGGCGAGGGTTACGAGCGGATGAACACCGAGTGAGTCACCGACAATCTTAGGCTCAATATACTGCCTGATAACAGATATTACCGCGTAAATTACCATAAGCCCGATTGCCATTCCTATATTTCCGAGCACAAGACTGACTAATGCCCACGGTATCAAAATACCGCCGGAGCCTGCAACAGGGAGAATATCAAATACAGCAATGCATAATGCAATGATAACATTGTAGCTGCTGCTTGAAACACCGATGGTTTTCAGGATTGTTAAGCCGATAAGAAGCTCGCAGAATGTGATGAACATTATCACACCGTAGGCACGAATCATTTTCAAAATGGTTTTTGTAAATACCTGCTTAATTTCACCAAGAAGATTTTTCTTGCTTTCGGGAAGCTGGCACTTGATGAATAAAACGATTTTTGCATAGTCCTTTGTAAAGAATATCCATGCAATAACGCCGATTACGATGCTGATAAGTGCAGACGGAATATTTTTTACAACACTGTAAATTCCCGTGATACCGCTTGTAACTCCGCCCTTAATTGAATCAAGGCTGATACCGAGCTTTGAAATGTCAAAATCGTTTATTAAATTACCGAAGAATTCGGTTACGGAGTCGGAAACACTTGTGTAAATTGAGTCAGGAAGGAATTTTAATATTCTCAAAATCTCGTTTTCGAGTGCAGCAAGAAATGTCGGCAAATCGCTCAGCTGGTCGGAAAGAAAGCCGAAGAAGCCCGAAATCTCCCTCACGATTGCGCCTATTATAAATCCGATAGGTACAAGCACGATTGCGATTGAAAGCAGTACAAGTAATATAGACATCAGTCCGTGGCATTTACCCTTGGTCCTTTTGTCAAGCCAACGCAAAGGCTTTTGCAAAATTACCGCAAAGAAAAACGAAATCAAAAACGGAGCCGCTATTGTAAAACAGTATTTGAAAAATACATATACAAGCAAAAGCATAACTGCTGCATAAGCTATGTTAATTAACTGCGCTCGCCTGTTTTCAACTTTAGGGTTCATAGCTACACTTCCTTTGTTAATACTGTACAATTATTGTAATCCAATCTACACCATTATTCAAGTATATTTGATATATTTCATATTTTTTTAAAATTAGGTCTTGATAGTTTTAATGAAATCTGTTAATATATTCAAAGTGTTCACCACAGTAAAACAACTGTCCGTGAACGGAGGACATTTTTATGAAAAAGGTTAATTACTATCTTGTCAGTGCCGATATACTGCCGGAGGTTTATTCAAAGGTAATTAAGGCAAAGTCGCTTTTGTCTTCGGGCGAGGCTGCTTCGGCTTCGCAGGCGGCAAAAATGGCAGGCATTTCAAGAAGTGCATACTATAAATATAAGGATGCGATTTTTGAGTACAATGGTGATGACAGCGATGACACGGCAACAATCAGTGCAAAGCTTAGGGATAGCGCGGGCGTGCTGTCTGCTTTGATGAACGAGCTTTATAAGGCGGGGGCGAATGTGCTTTCCGTTAATCAAAGCGTTCCGGTTAATTCGTATGCCGATGTTTCCGTTACAATAAGAATAGCGGAAATGAATATCAGTGTTGACAAAATGATTGAATCAATTAAGACGCTTGACGGTGTATGCTCCGTTCGTCTTACATAGGAGGTATATATGAAGGTTGCAGTAATGGGCTATGGTACAGTTGGCTCGGGTGTAGTTGAGGTAATTGAATCTCATAGAGAAATGATTAGAAAAAGAACCGCAGGCGGTAGCCTTGAGGTTGCTCATATTCTTGATTTAAGGGATTTCCCCGGTGATCCGCACGAGGCTCTTTTTACAAAGGATTTCAACGATATTTTAAACGACGACGAGGTTAAAATCGTTGCCGAAACAATGGGCGGTATTAATCCGGCATTTGATTTCACGATGAAGCTTCTTAAGGCGGGAAAGAGCGTTGTTACATCAAACAAGGAGCTTGTTGCTCAAAGAGGACTTGAGCTTCTTCGTGCTGCCGAGGAGAGCGGCGCAAACTATCTTTTCGAGGCATCGGTAGGCGGCGGTATTCCGATTATCCGTCCGCTTGATCAGTGTCTTGCGGCAAATAATATTGAGGGCGTTGCCGGTATTCTTAACGGTACAACAAACTTTATACTCACAATGATGATTGAAAAGGGCATGGCGTTTGACGAGGCACTTAAGCTTGCACAGGATAAGGGCTATGCCGAAAAGGACCCGACAGCAGATGTTGAGGGCCACGATGCCTGCCGCAAGGTTTGCATACTTGCTTCACTTGCATTTGGTAAGCATGTATATCCTAATCAGGTTTTGACAGAGGGTATTACAAACATCACACTTGAGGATGTTTCATACATCAATTCAGTAGGCGGCGTAATTAAGCTTTTAGGTCAAATTAAATATATCGACGAAAACTCAATCGCAGCATTTGTCAGCCCGGCAGTTGTATATCACGGCTCACAGCTTGCAAGCGTTAACGATGTTTTCAATGCAATTCTTGTTAGGGGCGACGCTGTCGGCGACGTTTGCTTCTACGGACCGGGAGCAGGTAAGCTTCCTACTGCATCAGCCGTTGTTGCTGATATTATCGACTGCGCAAAGCATACCGCAAGAAGAAAGATTTTCGGCTGGAGCGACGGCGCAGAGGACTATGTTGTTGATTACAGAAGCACGGTTAAAATGCCTTTCTATGTCAGGGCAAAAGCAAGCTGTGCCGATGTTAATTCTGCCTTCGCAGATGTTAAATACCTTTCAAGAAAGGGACAGCCGTCTGATGAGGTTGCTTTCATTACAGATGTAATGACCGAAAACGAGCTTAAGGAAAAGCTTGGCGGAATTGATGTTATTAACATAATCAAGGTTACAAACTATTGATCGGAGGATTATAAGCAATGGGACTTATTGTTCAAAAGTTCGGCGGCTCATCAGTGGCTAACGCCGAGCGAGTAATGAATGTTGCCCGCATTGTTACCGACACCTACAAAAAGGGCAACGATGTAATCGTTGTAGTATCGGCTCAGGGCGACACAACAGATGACTTAATCGAAAAGGCAAATGAGATAAATCCAAAGGCTGCTAAAAGAGAAATGGATCAGCTTCTCTGTGCAGGCGAGCAGATTTCCATTTCACTTCTTGCTATGGCGATTGAAAGTCTCGGCTTCCCTGTAATCAGTCTTTTAGGCTGGCAGGCAGGCTTCAACACAAATTCAATTTACAGCAATGCAAGAATTAAGAACATCAAAACAAACAGACTTCAGGCTGAAATTGCAAAGCACAACATCGTTGTAGTAGCAGGTTTCCAGGGCATCAACCGTTACGACGACCTTACTACCCTCGGTAGAGGCGGCTCCGATACATCGGCAGTTGCTATCGCAGCAGCGCTTAAGGCTGACAGATGTCAGATTTTCACAGATGTTGAGGGTGTTTACACTGCCGATCCGAGAAAGGTAGATAACGCAAAGAAGCTCAAGGAAATCACTTATGACGAAATGCTTGAGCTTGCAACACTCGGCGCACAGGTTCTTAATAACCGCTCTGTTGAGATGGCAAAGAAATACGGAGTAGAGCTTGAGGTTCTCTCTTCACTTAATCCAATTCCGGGAACAATCGTTAAGGAGGTAGCAAAAATGGAAAAAATGCTTATTAGAGGTGTAACAAAGGATAAGGATGTTGCACTCGTTTCAATACTTAATTTACAGGACACACCAGGCGTTGCTTTCAAAATTTTCTCAAAGCTCGCTTCAAAGAACATCAATGTTGACATTATTCTTCAGTCATTCGGCCGCGACGGCACAAAGGATATTGTTTTCACTGTAAACAAGGAGAACGGTCCTGTTGCAGTTGAGCTTCTTAACGATATGCTCGACGACTGTAAGATTGTGTGCAACACAGAGGTTGCAAAGGTTTCAATCGTCGGTGCAGGCATGGAGTCGCATCCGGGCACAGCTTCAAAGATGTTTGAGGCTCTTTACGAGAGCAACATTAACATTCAAATGATTTCAACATCGGAGATTAAGATTTCCGTTGTTATCGATGCAGAGGCTGCTGACAGAGCAGTATCCGCAGTACACAAGGCATTTATCCCTAATGACTGATTTTAGATTGTCAAAAACAGTCAAGAATACAAAAGCACCCTTGGGTTAATTCCCAAGGGTGTTATACTTTCATATCTACTTTAATTCGTCAACAAATCTTTGAATTTTATCTGCTATCGGCTTTGCCTCCTCGTAGCTTACAGGAAGAAATGGGCTTCTCGGCTGACCGCAGTCAATGCCGAATCTGATTGACATAACCTGCTTTGCAGCACCGTAAAGAGATGCGCACGAAAGTAAATCAAAAATACAATCGTTGATTTTGAATTGAAGAGCGACTGCTTCTTCGGTTTTGTTTTCCTTAATAAGCTCATCAAGCTTAACAAAAAGTTCGGGCATACAGCCGTATGTTCCGCCTATGCCTGCATCTGCACCCATGAGCCTTCCGCCTGTAAACTGCTCGTCGGAGCCGTTGAAGATTATGAAATCGTCGCCGACAGCCTGCCTGTATCTCTCCATAAGATAAACAGGCTCAGCAGAGTTTTTAACTCCGATTACCTTTGGATTTTCAGCCATTTGCGCAAGCATTTCGGGAGAAAGATTAAAAGCGGTAAGCTGCGGAATGTTGTAAATTATGAACGGTACATTCGTTGCATCAATTATTGAATTCCAGTGCATTTTAACACTGCTCGGCGGAAGATGATAGTAAACGCACGGAACGGCACTGATGGCGTCTGCGCCGATTTCTTCTGCGTGCCTTGCAAGCTCAATGCTCTCCTTTGTAGATGCGCAACCAATGTGAACAATTACGGTAAAGTCATCACCGGCAGCCTCCTTAACTGCGGCAGCCACCTGCTTTCTTTCCTGCGTTGAAAGCAAAAAGCCTTCACCTGTTGAACCGCAGGCGTAAACGCCCTTAACGCCGAGCGACTTGTAGATTTTCACAAGCTGCTTCATTTTGCTTGTATCAATATTATCATTTTTATCGTAGATTGCATTTAATGCGCAAAATACTCCGCGGAATTTGTCTAAATTCATAATAATCACCCGATACAATACTATCATTTTGATTTGCATTTTGCAACAGTTGACGAAGTGTTTTTTTGTGATATAATAATTTTATTATACTAAACTGCTTAGGTGATTGATATGGATAATAAAGAAATACTTAAAAAGATTAAGGGCGGTCTCATCGTTTCCTGTCAGGCACTTGCAAGTGAGCCGCTTCACGATAGCTACATAATGTCAAAAATGGCATGGGCTGCCTACCTCGGCGGTGCTGTCGGAATAAGGGCAAACACTGTTGCGGATATAAAGGCAATTAAGGAAAGAGTTGACTTACCCGTTATCGGAATAATCAAGCAGGATTATGACGACAGCGATGTTTATATTACGCCTACAATTAAGGAGGTTGACGCACTCGTTGATGTCGGCTGTGAGATTATTGCCATCGACGCTACAAGCCGTAAAAGACCTAACGGATTGAGCCTTGAGGAGTTCTTTGTCCCTGTTAGAGAGAAATATCCCAATCAGCTTTTCATGGCAGACACAAGCTGCTTTGAGGAGGGCAGGCTTGCACAGGAGTTAGGATTTGACCTTATCGGCACAACAATGGCAGGCTACACACCTTACACAAAGGGTACATCTCTTCCGGATTACACGCTTATGCAAAGATATGTTACACAGCTTAACACACCTGTTATTGCCGAGGGTGGAATTTGGTCACCCGACGAGCTGAAAAAAGCGATTGACATCGGAGTGCATGCGGCAGTTGTAGGCACTGCCATTACAAGACCTATGGATATTACAAAAAGATTTGTTGCGGCATTAGACTGATTTGCCTATCGGAGATATTTATGAGATTTGTTCATCTGTCAGACCTTCATATCGGAAAGCGTGTTAACGAGTTTTCAATGCTGGAGGATCAAAGATACATTTTTGCACAGATAATTGAAATAATCAGGAATAATGATATTGACGCAGTGCTTATCGCCGGAGATGTTTATGACAGGTCCGTTCCAGGCGAGGAGGCAGTGCGCCTTTTTGAAGAATTTATTATAGGCTTAACCAATTTAGGCAAAAAGATTTTCGTTATCAGCGGTAATCATGACAGCGCTCAAAGGCTGTCGTTTGCGCATGAGCTTATCAGCAAATCAGGTGTGTATATTTCACCTGCATACGACGGCTCGTCATTGCCTGTTACACTCACGGACGAATACGGAGAGGTTAATATCTACATGCTTCCGTTCATTAAGCCGTCAAGCGTTAAGAGCTGCTTTGCCGATGCACAGATTGAAAGCTTTGACGATGCAGTTAGATTTGCAATTAACCGGATGAATGTTGATGAGTCAAAGAGAAATATTATCCTTGCTCATCAGTTTGTTACAGGCTCGCAGACGAGCGACTCGGAGGAGAGGTCAATCGGTGGGCTTGATAATGTTGATGCTGACGCATTTGACGCGTTTGATTATGTTGCGCTCGGTCACATTCACAAGCCGCAAAGGCTTTTGAGAGATACATTGAGATACAGCGGTACTCCGCTTAAGTATTCATTTTCAGAGGAGAACAACAAAAATTCTGTCGTAGTTGTTGATTTTAAGGAAAAGGGAAGCATCGACATCAATCTTATTCCGCTTAAGCCTATTAGGGATATGAGAACCGTTAAGGGCAAGTATGAGGAAATCACACTTAAATCAAGCTATGACGGCTCAAATAGGGATGATTATATTCGTGTTGTGCTGACTGATGAAGATGATGTTATGGACGCTATGGCAAGGCTTCGTGCCGTATATCCTAATATTATGAAGCTTGAGTACGACAACAAAAGAAGCTCTGCCGGCAGGGATTTTTCATTAGGTGAAAGAGTAGAGGATAAAACCGAAATTGAGCTTTTTACAGAGCTATATGAGCAACAAAACGGAATGTCAATGAATGAAAAGCAGCAGGAATTTGTTGAAAGGATTGTAAGCAGGCTTAAGGGGGATATGCAGTGAGACCGATAAAAATTACAATGTCTGCATTCGGTGCCTACAAGGGCGTAACCGTTCTTGATATGGAAAGGCTCGGCTCGCAGGGTGTATATCTTATCACAGGTGAAACAGGTGCAGGTAAAACGACTGTTTTTGATGCGATTGTTTTTGCTCTGTACGGCTCGGCAAGCGGCGACAGTAGGGACGGCAAAATGATGCGCAGTATGTATGCCGATGAGAATACTCCGACATTCGTTGAAATGGAGTTTGAGGTTAAGGGCGAGAGGTACAGGATTAAAAGAAATCCCGAATACGAGCGACCGAAGCTTCGCGGCGAGGGTACCGTTACGGCACCTGCAAATGCCGAATTATATATGCCCGACGGCACTGTTTTTGACGGAAAATTAAAGGATGTCAACGATAAGATTAAGGAAATAATGTGCGTTGACAGAAATCAGTTTTGTAAAATAGCTATGCTTGCACAGGGTGATTTTCAAAGATTTTTGCTCGACTCGACAGAGAAGAAGACAGAGCTTTTGCGACGACTTTTCTCAACAGAAATATTTGAGAGGCTTCAAAGCATACTCAAGGAGGAGTATTTTGAGGCTGATGCAAAATGCAGGGATTTGTCAAAAAATATTGACACTTATCTGTCCTACATCAAATTTGACGAAATCGACACGCTTGAAATTGAGCTTGAAAACGCTCCTTCCCTTAAGGAAAAAAGAGAGGTTATTGATAGGCTTATCGAAAGAGATGCAAGCACTGCCGACAGGCTCAAAAAGCAGATTGACACGCTTGAAGCAGACGTCAATAAGGCAAATAACCTCCTTACGCTTGCTAACGATATTATCGAAAAGAAGAATAAAAAAGCAAAAATCGCAAATGAGCTTGAGCAAAAATCCAAAGAGCTTGAGGAGCTTAAATCCGCGTGCTTAAAGGCGAAAAGCAGGGAAGAGGAAAAAAGCGAGCTTCTCTCAAGGGTACATATTTACAGGCAGTCGCTCACTCAATATAAGGAGTCGGACGAAAAGAAAAAGCAGTATAGCGATTTAAAGACTGAGTTAGATAGAACACAAAATAATCTTGAGCTAAGCCAAAATCAGCTTAAGGAATTTAAAGAGGAATATGAGCGCTATAAAAATACCGACAGTGATTTGACAAAATCACAAGCAAACAGGGAAACGCTCGAAAAAGCACTTGAGTACCTAAAAAGGTATTTGTCTGCCATTGATGAAAAGGAAACGCTTTCGAAACAGTTTGAGCAGGCGAAAAAAGAATATGCCGTTGCTGATGAAAGATATAATTCGGCGAGTGAAGCGTATTTCAATGAGCAGGCGGGATTTTTAGCAGTGGGACTTGAGGATGGCAAGCCCTGTCCTGTGTGCGGTTCAATTTCTCATCCGTCACCTGCAAGGCTGACAGAGCACGCTCCCGATAAAAAAACGGTCGATATGCTTAAAAGCAAAAGGGATGATGCTGATAAATGCAGGAATAATTTGTCGGCAAAAATTACTGTTGTTAACGGCAAAATAGATACAAATTATAACGAGCTAAAGAGTCTTACAAAAAAGGAAGAGTTCTCAAATAAGGACCTTGAGGTTTATAAATCACACCTGCAAAAAATCAACGAAAAGATTGATTCTCTTGAAAACAATTTAAAGCGAAGGCTTGACCTTGATAAGCGTATTCCCGAATTGCAATTATCTATTGAAGCTCAAATCGATTCCGTAACTGATATTAGTATTGAGCTTGCAAAGCTCGACGCAGAGGTTAAGGCAATTAAGCTTGAGTTTGAAAATGAGGCTGAGGCGCTGAAGGAAATCTCAAATCTTGAGAATAATGCCGAAGCTATCCAAAAAGAAATAGATGAAGCTATAAATAAATACAATACCTGCAAGAGCAAGCTTGACGAGCTTAAGGGCAGAGAGTCGGAGCTTGCGCAGGAGCTTGAGAGCGTAAATGAGCAGGATACCGATTTAGAAAAGCTTACACAATCGTTAAATGAAATAACGAGGAGGAAGCAAACAGCCTTAGACGAGCATGTTAAGGTGTGCGGCAGATTGAGCAATAACCGTGATACTGCAAAGCTTATTGACGATAGCAGCAGTAATATGATTGAGGCAGAGGAGGAAAGAGCGTGGAAAAAATCGCTGTCCGACACTGCTAACGGCAATATCAGCAATCACCACAAAATTAAGCTTGAGGCTTATGTTCTCGGTGAATATTTCAAGCGCGTATTGGGCAGGGCAAGCGCAAGGCTGATGGTTATGTCCGACAATCATTATGAGCTTGAAATTCATAATGAGCCTGATAATATGAGGAGTCAGGCAGGACTTGAAATTGACGTTATTGACCATTACAACGGTACAAGAAGAAGCGTAAAAAGTCTTTCGGGCGGAGAAAAATTTATGGCATCGCTTTCTATTGCACTTGGATTGTCGGACGAGGTGCAGTCGTCGGCAGGCGGTGTACGGCTTGATGCAATGTTTGTAGATGAGGGCTTCGGCTCTCTTGACAGCAACACTCTTGAGCTTGCAATGAGAGCGCTGTCAGGTATTGCTCAAAGCAATAGGCTTGTAGGAATTATTTCTCATGTTGATGCCTTGAACGAGCGTATTGATAAGAAGATTGTTGTCAGGAAGGATGCAGTCGAGGGCAGTATTGCAAAAATAGTTGTGTAGTATTAAATGAATGTTGGTGATGAAAATGAGTTGGTTTATATTAGCGTTGTTGTCTGCGGTGTTTGCCGCGCTTACATCCGTTCTTGCAAAGGTGGGTATAGACGGCGTAAATTCTAACCTTGCAACTGCGATAAGAACTATTGTAGTGCTTGTCATGGCGTGGGGAATGGTGTTTATAACAAATGCACAGTCGGGATTATCCTCTATCAGCAGGAAAAGCTGGGTGTTTTTGATTTTATCAGGCTTGGCAACAGGTGCGTCATGGCTTTGCTATTACAAGGCTATTCAGCTCGGCGATGTTTCAAAGGTTGTGCCGATTGATAAATTGAGCGTTGTAATAACGATGGTCCTTGCATTTGCATTTTTACATGAAAGGTTTAACGCAAGGT
>CAMGDK010000028.1 GCA_946042285.1 uncultured Clostridia bacterium
GAAGATGGAATGTTTGCGGTTCGTCTTACGAAAACGGCGATGTCAATATTCCTTCACCTGAGGCTCTTTTTAGAAACATTCTTATAGGTAACTCATATTTTGATAAAACATTCTCAAAGCGCAGTGTTGATATATATTTACCGGATTGCTTCGGCTTTGGTTGGGCTCTTCCGAGTATAGCTCACCATGCAAATCTTATGGGCTTTACTACTCAAAAGCTTGCATGGGGAAGCGCATACGGAATACCTTTTGACATCGGCAGATGGAAAGGTGTTGATGGTAATGAAATTTATGCATCATGCAATCCGCACGATTACTATTTCACCTTGAAGAAGCTTCGTGATTGGGAGTTTGTTCAAAATAAAATCAAGGATAACGAAAAATATAATCTTGATTGGACATATATTTTCCACGGTATCGGTGACAGGGGCGGTGCTCCGGAGGAGGCTTCGGTAGCATTTGTTGAAAAAGAAATTAAAAAGAATGATTCAAGCGATGTTAAGGTAATCGCAGCACCTGCTGATCAAATATTCAGGGATATTGACTCACAGTTTACCGATGAACAAAAAAGTAAGTTTCCTGTTTGGGATAATGAGCTGGTAATGCAAAATCATGCCGTTGGAGGATACACATCAAGAGCAATAGGAAAGCGTTGGAACAGAAGATGCGAGGAGCTTGCGGATGTTGCTGAAAGAGGCTCGGTTATGTCTTCTTACCTTGGCACCTATGATTATAATCAGGAAATTCTTACAAATTCATGGAAACGATTTATTGCACATCAATTTCACGACGATATGCCAGGTACATCCTGCCAAAGAGTGTATAAGCGCTCGTGGAATGATTATGCAATGTCTATGAATCAGTTTACTAATGAGATAGATGCCGCTGTTTCCTCTGCTACACAGTTATTAAAGACTGACTTTTGCACAGGTATTCCTGTTGTTGTTTACAATCCAATCGAAGCGAAACGCACAGGTGCCGTAACAGTTAGACTCAAAAATGTGCCTGCACCGTATATTCGCGTTTACGATGAGAAGGGCAAAGAGGTTAAAAGTCAAATTACAAAAAGCAATACCGACTATATGGAGATTGTTTTTGTTGCGAATGTTATGAGTCTCGGCATGAGAGTTTATGACTTTAGACCGAGTGATAAGCCTTGCTGTGTGAAAAGCGATATTTACATAAATTCTGATAATGTTATGGAAAATCAGAAATATATTGTAACTATCAACAGAAAGGGTAACATTTCTTCTGTAATCGATAAAGAGCTTGACGATCAGGAGCTTCTTAAAGAACCGATTTCACTCGGTTTATTCAAATACACCGGCTCTAAGGATTGGCCTGCTTGGGAAATGAATTATGATCAAGCAAATAAGGAAGCTGACAGAATACCTAATGTCGTTTCCGTAACCGTTCTTGAACAAGGTCCGGCAAGAGTAGCATTTAAGGTAGAGCAAAGCGACGGCAAAAGTACATTTAATAACATTATCGCTTTAACCGACGGCTGTGACGTTGTTGAGGTATATTCGGAAATTGAATGGCGTTCGATGAGAACACTTGCTAAGAATAAGTTTTCGTTTACTGCTTCAAACGATAAAGCTGTTTTCGATCTTGGACTCGGTGCTATCGAAAGAGAAAATATGAATGAAAAGCTTTTTGAGGTGCCTGCTCAAAAATGGGTTGACCTTACTGACAAAAGCGGTGAATTCGGTATTTCTGTTATTAGTGAATGTAAATACGGTTGGGATAAGTTTAAGGATAACACATTGCGTATGACCGTGCTTCACACACCTAAAAAGAATTATAGGATTGATTCAATGCAATCGTTTATGGATTTAGGACTTAACAGATATTCCTTTGCTTTATTCAGCCACAAGGGTAAGGTTGGTGCCGATACTCAGCTTGAAGCAAGAAAATTTATTACACCTATGGTGGCATTCGTAACTAATAAGCATCAGGGTGTGTTCAGATCAGAGTATTCGTTTGGTAATGTATCAACGAACGACGTTATTATTAGAGCAATAAAAAAGGCAGAAAACAGTAATGAAATTGTTGTTCGTCTTGGCGAAGGCACTAATAATAGCATAGAAAGATTTGAATTAACGCTTGGCGAAGGAATTGAGTCTGCTCGTGAGATTTATGCAAGTGAAGAGCATATATGTGATGCTGTTGTTGAAGACGGTAAGCTTGTCGCAAGCTTTAATCCTTATGAAATAAAAAGCTTTGCACTTACCCTTAAGCCATCAAGTGTGGAGGGTGTTAAGTCAAAATCAACTCCTATAAAGTTAGATTATGACAAGTGTATTATTTCAAAGCAAGGCGAAAGGTCGGATTTTGAATTTTCTATCCCTTATGAAATTGTGCCTGAATCAGTAACTGTAAATTCGATACGGTTTATTATTGATAAGAATTCAAGCAAAAACGCTCTTGTTTCGAACGGGCAAATTATCAAAGTCAGTGATGATTCAAACAAGCTTATGCTTCTTTGTGCTTCACTTAACGGTGATAAAAATGCATCATTTAACGTCGGCAACAATGATGTCAATATAAAAGTAAATTCGTGCTTTGATCGCTTTGCAAGGTGGGATTTATATGATCTTGAGGAAACTGCTGCAATCAAGCAGGGTAAGATCGGATATATTGCTACACATTGTCACAAAGACGGTAAGGATGTTTTTGCTAAAGGAATGTATTTTTACATCGTAGAAATTGATACAACTGCCGACAAGGAGGTTATGCTTCCTGTTGACAGTGATATTATCATATTGTCTGCAACAGAAATGAAAGCGTTTCCTTCACATCTTGTTTCTCCGACCTACGATGAGGTTGACGACGAACGAACCTTTGACTTTAAATTAAATATGATTCAAAAGCTTCAGTATATCTATAACAAATGTGTATGGCAGCTTAATGATAAGGATAATTTCATTAAGGATAACAACAGAGGAAAATATGATGACTGACAAATACTTTCAAAAGAATTGGACGACAAACAATAACGGATTCGAATTAAATGACAGTGAGGTAGAAAGATACATCTCTGTTGTTCCGAGCAGTAATCAGCTTCGTCTTGCAGGTAAGCCGTTTTATTGCTTTGTTCATTTTGGTATGAATACTGCTACCGGCAGAGAATGGGGAGCAGGCATTGAAACGGTAAATGATTTTACCATAAAGTCGATAAACGCTTCACAATGGGTTAACGTTATTAAATCAAGCGGTGCAACCGGTATTATTCTTACATGTAAGCATCATGACGGATTTTGCTTATGGAATACTGATTTTACCGATTTTTCTGTTAAAAACACATCCTTTAACGGTGATATAGTTAAAATGGTGTCAACCGAATGCAAAAAGCAGGGCATGGATTTCGGCGTATATTTATCTCCGTGGGATATGCATGATACCCGTTACGGAACAGATGAATACAACGACTATTTTTGCAATCAGCTAACTGAACTTTTGACTAATTACGGATCTATTAACGAGGTTTGGTTTGATGGTGCCAAGGGCTCAAATGCAGTAGATTTTGAATACGATTGGCAAAGATATTATGATCTTATTCATATTCTTCAACCCGATGCAAATATTGCTATTTGCGGTCCTGACATAAGATGGGTTGGTAATGAAGGAGGAAGGACAAGAAAATCTGAGTTTTCGGTTGTGCCTCAATCATTGACTGATGTTGAAAAGACAATTAAAAACAGTCAACATGATGAGTCAAAGGCATCTTCATTACAAAAATATACATCAAAGGACGAGGACCTTGGCTCAAGGAAAATACTATCTAAAAATGCAAATCTTTGCTGGTATCCTGCCGAGGTTGATGTTTCAATAAGAAAAGGATGGTTTTATTCAAAGAAAGGTAATAAAACCGTAAAATCGGCTAAAAAACTGTTCAATATTTATCTTTCATCTGTCGGAAATAACTGTACATTACTGCTTAATGTTCCGCCGACAAATAAGGGCGTTATTCACAGAAAGGATGCAAAACAATTAAAAAAGCTCGGTAATATGATTTGTTCAATCACCGAAAAGCCTGTACTCGTTCAAAATCTCGGTACGCTTAATGAAAATAACGGCTATATAGATTTTGATTTTGACAGTACAAAGTCATTAAGATTTATTGTTATCGAAGAGGATATTGCGTTTAGTCAACGCGTTGAAGTTTTTGAGCTTTTTGTTAAAAAACAAAACGGCAGGTTTAAAAAGGTATATTCCGGAACGGTTATCGGCTCTAAAAAAATTATAAGTCTTAAAGGTGTAAAGGCAAACGGCGTAAGATTTATTATAAAGCAAAGTCGTTCAAATCCGATTATTAAATCGATTGGCTTTTATGAATAATCATGAGGTAATATTATGAAAAAAGTATTATGCTTTGTGTTTACATTCGTTACGATACTGACATCTGTTTTTTGCGTTCCGATTGCAAACGCTTCGGATTTAACACCTGTTCTGAATTACTCGTTTGAAGGAAGCGAGGACGCACCGAAATTATTTGGAAACGCTGCTATTATATATGACGAAACAAGAAAGAGTAATGTGCTTTCATTAGACGGTACTGAGGGAACCTATGCTTCTCTTGAAAACGGATTTTTGGACGGCAGAGACAATATGACAATATCCATGGATGTTGTTTCCTATCTCAACGACGGTAATTTCTTTACCTTTGCTTACGGCAAGGATGAAACAATGTATAACTTTTTAAGAGTAAGAGGTACTGTTGTTCGAGATGCTGTCACCATTGATGGATACACAAACGAAAAGGAAGTATATCGCGATTTTACACAGCCTAATGCTTGGCATAACATTACCCTTGTAGTTAACGGAACATTACTTACCATGTATGTTGACGGTGAGGTTACTGCAGAAGTACAGAGCAATGATACAGGAATAAAAACATCTGACTTCGGCAGCGATATTGTTGCATATTTTGGTAAATCATTTTTTGAAGATGATTTGTACTTCAAGGGAGCCTTTGATAACTTTAAGGTTTACGACAAAGCGCTTACACCGCAAGAGGTAGTCGAAAGTATAGCTGACAGTTTATTTATCGCAAACTATGTAACAATCGGTACTCTTAATTCCGATGCAGGTATCTCATTACCGTGGGAATATAAGCTTGACGGTACTGATGATCATACAGCTGTTACATCAACAATCAATCGTGTTAACGGTGAAATAAATTCTTATATAAGAAAAGGTACAAATCTTTCAAGCGTTCCTGTAAGGTTTAACTCTGCAATTATTGATGATTGTGTAATTACTGTTGACGGAGCATTATTCAACAACGGTGATTGTCTCGACCTTAATTTTGACAGAAGCGTAAAGCTTACATACAAGGATAGGGAAGAGAGTTATATAATTAAGGTTCCTGTGTTTGCATATAATCCTGTATTACCGGGTCAGTATGCAGACCCGGACATTGATTATTTTGACGGAAAATATTGGATTTTCCCGACTACCGACGGTAAATATTGGTGGACGGCTGATGTTTTTCACGCTTTTTCTTCAACCGATTTAGTCAATTGGACAGACGAAGGAGTTATTCTTGACACCAATAGTGAGTCAAAGCCATCAATAAATGACAAAGGAATTGAAATAGGTGTTTCACCTTGGTCAACAGGTGGCAGTGCTTGGGCTCCTACTATCGAAGCAAAAAACGGAAAGTACTATTTGTACTATGTAGCATGTATTAGAGATGATCTTCTTGATACATACGGCGTAAAGTATAATGAAACTAACTGGTGGAACAGAGCAATAGGCGTTGCTGTTGCAGACAGTCCGGTTGGTCCTTATGTTCCTGCCGATGTACCTGTTGCATATCCAAAGCTTTACAGCAGCTTAATTAAGGATTATTCAGGAGAACAGATTGATCCCGCTATTTTCACTGATGATGACGGTAGCTCATATTTACTCACCGGCGGAAGCTGTGTAGCGTTTATGGTAAAGCTTAATGATGATATGACTACTGTTGATAATTCAACTGTCAGAAGAGTTGACGGCATGGAGGATTTTCTTGAATCATTCTATATATTCAAGAGAAACGGATTATATCATTTCACTTGGTCGTGTTATGGAACTAACGGCGAGGATTATACCGTAAAATATGCAACTGCATATAGTCTTGACGGCAACCTTTCCAAAGCTTCTGTTTTGTTGACAAAGGATATTAAAAACGATTTACTTTGCACGGCTCATCAGTCCTTTATTTACAGAAAAGATATTGATGAATGCTTAATCGCATATCACAGATTCTTTACTCCGCTTTATAATTATCCTACCGGATTAGGATTTCACAGAGAAACCTGTATTGAAAGAGTATATTTCAATACAAACGGTACAATGAAGCCGATTAAGCCTACAATGTACGGTGCCGGAAGGGTTGATGCCACTGAATATAATGTAATTCTTGAAAATGATTCGTATGCATATACAGGTCAGGCAATTGAGCCTGTTGTCAGAGTTACTGATAAAAGCGGTAACACTATCAGCAGTAAGTGTTACACGGTAAGCTATTCTTCAAATACAAATGCAGGTAACGGTGCTGTTAAGGTTACTTTTAAAAATAATCTTGTAGGTGAGATTACTAAGTATTTCTCTATTGTTAAGCAAGATAATAATGAAGCACAAACACCTTCCGTTACAGTAACGACAAAATCATCAAATGAAACGGTACCTACTACTGTTACCGCAACATCTTTTACCGATATTTCCAATGTGACTAACGGCAATCAAACTACTAACTTGGCTAATGAGAGCAGCTCTACTGCTAAGGCATCTGCTTCTAAGCCTAAAAAAGCATCTATTAAAAAGCTGATTAAGGGTAAGAAGCAAATCAAAGTAACATGGAAAAAGATAAATGGTGTATCAGGCTACCAAATCCAATGCTCTACCGATAAAAAATTCAAGAAAAAAACTATTACTAAAACTGTTAAAGTTAACAAAAAAACAAGTTTAATTATTAAAAAGCTAAAATCAGGTAAAAAGTATTATGTTAGAATAAGAGCATATAAAAAGTACAAGGTTAACGGTAAAACTAAAAGTATATACGGCTCTTGGTCATCGGTAAAGACAGTGAAAACAAAATAAAAGAACACGGTAATATGAATTTCATATTACCGTGTTCTTTTTATCTAATATTGTTATTTAATGCTTTTTACAGCTTCAAATTCATCAATTACTTCCTTTGAAGGTGACGGAGTAACGAGTGAAACAACAACATTTACTACAAGAGCGATTATGAAAGCAGGGAGCAGCTCATAAACATTAAGAACATCTGCGAGACCTGCAATTACATATTTCCAAACAAATACCATTACACCGCCTGTAATCATACCTGCGATAGCACCGTATTTGTTTGATCTTTTCCAAAACAGAGCAAGTATCATTACAGGACCAAACGCTGCACCGAATCCTGCCCATGCGAATGAAACAATTCCAAATACCGATGAGTTTGAATCCCATGCAATTATAACACCGATAACTGCTATGCCGATAAGAACAACTCTTGCAACAACCATTTTTACTGTGTCGGTTAATTTAAGCTTGAACAATCCACCGAGAATGTTTTCGCTTGCAGATGAAGAAGCGGCAAGGAGCTGACTGTCAGATGTTGACATTGTGCAAGCAAGAATACCTGCAAGAATTATACCGGCAATCAATGCAAATCCAGGTCCATTTGAAGCAAGAAGATTTGATATAGCAATAATAATTGTCTCTGAATCCTCTAACGGAAGCAAAGCATTATTCTTAACCATTCCAAGACCAACAATACCGATGAGCACTGCTATTGACATTGAAATTACAACCCATACAGATGCAATTCTACGCGATATTTTAACCTTATTTGGATTTTCAATTGCCATAAATCTAAGAAGAATATGAGGCATACCGAAATAGCCGAGTCCCCAAGCAAGAGTTGAAACAATCTTAATAGGACCGTAAGCACTGCTTAAATTTGTTGCAGGATCAAAAGTGCTTGTAACACTTAAATAGCCCGGTAGGCTGCGAGCGTTATCCATAACAGCATCTAATCCGCCGGCTTGTGATACACCGAAGATTAAAACAAATATTAAAGCCAATGTCATTACTATTGATTGAATGAGATCTGTCATTGATGCAGCATTGAAACCGCCGAGAGATGTGTAGCCAACAATGATTATTGCTGAAACCACCATAGCAACATGATAGTCAATGCCGAAAAGTGTACCGAACAGCTTGCCGCAAGCAGAAAATCCCGAAGCAGTGTATGGTACAAAGAAAATGATAATTACAAGTGCGGCAATAGCCATTAAGATCTTGTTTTTCTCTTTATATCTGTTTGAAAAAAAGTCCGGAATTGTAATAGCAGAGCAGTGTGCTGAGTAATTTCTCAGTCTTTTTGCAACTATTAACCAGTTGAGGTATGTACCGACTGCAAGACCTACAATTGTCCAGCCGACATCGGCAACACCGGTTAGATAAGCAAGTCCGGGCAATCCCATGAGTAAATAGCTTGACATGTCCGATGCTTCGGCACTCATTGCCGTTACGACCGGACCGAGAGATCTGCCACCGAGATAGAAATCACCTACATTGTTAGTTCGCTTTGAGTAAATTGCGCCTATAATAACCATCATTGCAAGATAGGCAACAATTACTACCATTATACAAATTTGAGCAGTAGTCATAGAGTATCCTCCTTAAAACAAATAATACTTCCACATTTTAACATATTAAAGCGTTAATGTAAAGAGTTAATTATTTTTCTTTAATCTAATTACATTCCAGCTAAACGGTTTAACACATACTGTCAAGGTTTTGTTGTCCGTTTCAGGTAGCGGATTAAGGTGAGGTTTAACTGCAATATTATCAAATCCGTTAACATCGTTTTTGCCGTGACCGTCCATTGAAATAAATTCAAACGGCTTGTACTCGTCAAAATCCATGAGATTTACTTCAAGTATTGCTTCCTCATCCATTGATTTATTTACGCAGAAGATTGTCAAGCTTTCATTTTCTTCGTCATAAGTAGATATGCTTTCAAGGTAAGGAACATCTGTGAAAGCCTTACAATCATATTTAGGGCAGGTAAGTATCGGATTAAGCGCAACGCCTCTGCCGTAATTGCTTAAATGCTCAAATGGATAGAATATTGTTTGTTTAAATACTCCTCCGCCTGTTTGAGTAAATATCGGAGCAATAACATTTACAAGCTGAGCAAGGCAAGCAATTTTAACTCTGTCACAGTGCCTTAAAAGCGTTATAAGCATTGAACCTACAAGAAGTGCATCTTCAAAGTTGTAAATATCTTCAAGCCTCGGCGGTGCTACTGACCACTTATCAAAAGGAGTGTTATTTGAGTGATACCATACATTCCACTCATCAAAGGATAGATTTATTGTTTTGCTTGAACGTTTTTTTGCTTTTATGTAGTCGCAAACACAAATTACTGTATAAATGAATTCATCAAGCTCAAGTGTTCTTGCAAGGAATGACATTGTATCATCATCATGATTGCCATAGTATTGATGAAGAGATACATAATCAATTGAATCATAGGCTACATCAAGAGACTGCGCCTCCCATTCGCCGAAAGTTTTAGAGTTTCTGCTTGAAGAACCGCAAAGGACTGTTTCTATGCTGTCATCGGTCCATTTCATCATTTTTGATGCCTCGAGTGCAATTCTTCCGTATTCAACGGCTGTTTTCGCACCCATCTGCCAAGCACCGTCCATTTCATTTCCGAGGCACCAAAGCTTAATATTCCATGGATCTTTATATCCGTGAGATTTTCTTAAATCAGACCAAGCAGAGCCACCCTTATGATTTGTGTATTCAACAAGGTTTCGTGCTTCCTCAGGTCCTCTCGTTCCGAGATTTACCGCCATCATGCAATCTGTATTTGCCTTTTTACACCATTTCATGAACTCGTTTGTACCAAAATAATTTGGTTCCGTTGTGCCCCATGCTAAATCGAGTCTATTCGGTCTGCTTTCGATGGGACCGACACCATCCTCCCAATTGTATCCCGAAACAAAATTACCACCCGGATACCTAACGATAGGAACATTTAATTCTTTTACGAGCTCAATTACATCTTTTCTAAAGCCGTCTTCATCAGCTGTTGGATGATTAGGCTCATATATACCTCCGTAAACGGCACGACCTAAATGCTCTATAAATGAACCGTAAATTCTATTATCAATCTCGCCGATTTTAAATTCCTTTGCGAGAGTCATTTTTGCTTTCATATTTATTCTCCCAAGTGTTATTTTGTTGTAGAGCCAAAGCCCCCGTCTCTAACTTCATTTGCATCATCGTCAACCGTAATTCCGAACTGTGTGAAAATTCCCTGAGCAAAACCATCACCTGCATTTACTACTGCACTGTGTCCTTCGTCATGTGCGTCACAGCTTATTTTAATCATAATGTGACCTTCGTTAGATGAGCCGTAATAATCGGAATCTATTATTCCTACCGTGTTATCGAGCTGACATCTGTGCTTAAATCCAAGACCTGAGCGAGGGTAAATAGAAAGAACCCAGCCATCATCAATTTTTGAGCGTATTCCGGTCGGAACAAGAGTGGACTTTCCTTTATCAAATGTAACATCAACAGGAGCATAGAAGTCATATCCTGCAGAGCCTTTTGTTGCTCTTTTAGGTAGCTTGATATTGTCGTAAATAGCTTTTACATCCTCTGTATCGGGATATATCTTTAACCAATCGTTTTTAAACTGTTCAAATGAAACCTTTTCAAATTGTGCAATTCTTTGCATAGTGATGTTATATCGAAATTATTTCGATATTCCTCCTTAATTTAATACTGCTATTATACCATAATATAACAAAAAAACAATCCTGCACACTTATTTTTTGCAGAATTGTTTTCTCTCAAATTTATATTCCAAGGCTTACGCTTAAGGCGTGATTAACCTTGCCCATGTCGTCGTTGTCAAGACTTCCCATTCTTTCCTTAAGTCTTCGTTTATCAATTGTTCTCACTTGTTCAAGTAACACTACACTATCCTTTGCAAGTCCGCAGCTTTGAGCGTTAACTTCTATATGGGTAGGTAAGTTGTTTTTGTCCCTTTGTGATGTTATGGCTGCCGCTATCACAGTCGGTGAGAATTTGTTACCTATATCGTTTTGCACAATAAGTACCGGTCTGATTCCGCCTTGCTCCGAGCCGACAACAGGGCTTAAATCTGCATAATATATTTCGCCTCGTTTAATCAGCAATATAATCACCCTCAAAATTATTGATTCATATCTGTTAATATGATTGCCATAATGGTGATGTTTTAAACCTCCATATTTCAATATATGAAAACAAGTTTATGTTTGTTATGTCAAAAAGAAAATTTTATCATAGTATATAGTGCAATTATTTTGAAAGGAGACTGCTATGGAGAAGTATATTGATATGTTTAAGCCAAGCTTTTTGAAATATGACAAAAGACCGGCTTTGCCTGACGATGCAACAGTTACAATGGCTTATGTTCCGTTGCAACTCGAGCTAAAAACCTATAATACTGACGAAGGCTTTGAAAACGGTACAATTTTTCCTTGCTTAAATAAACCCTTTATGGGAAGAATGGTGAAGAAGATATGAATAAAGATAAGTTTTTAAGACGACTTTCGGCACTTGGTTTTTCAATGTATGAATACAGATTATATGCCGATACACACCCGAATGATATGGAAGCACTGCGTCTGCTTAACGAATGCAGAAAAAAGTATTTAGCAGTTAAAGAGGAATACGAAAATGAATACGGACCTTTAACCTTAACAGGCGATAACAGCGATGAATGGCTTAAGGACCCATGGCCGTGGGATAATGATGCTAACTAAAGAAAACTCCTTCAAAATGAAGGAGTAATCTACATATTGTTAATTGCATTTAAAACTCTTTTTTTATCAGCCGACCACAAAGGTGCAATCAAATCTTTTTTTGCTCCGTCTCCGGTAAGTCTGTGAATAACAATGTCGTTTGGTATTATTTCAACACATGATTTAATAATATCAAGATATTCCTCAAATTCAAGTGTTTTGAATTTGCCTGCCATGTAATCATCGGCTAAATCCGTGTTCTTTAAAACATGAAGCAGCTGAAGCTTAATGCCGTTTACCTTGCTGCTACAAACATATCTAACGCTTTCTAAAATATCTTCCTTATTTTCATTAGGCAATCCTATGATAAGATGAACGACAATATTAACACCGATTTTTTTAAGATTTTTTACTGCTTCATCATATACGGACAGGCTGTAACCTCGTCGTATGTACATTGCTGACGCTTCATGTATTGTTTGCAATCCCAATTCAACGAATACAGGCTTAATCATGTTGATTTCGTTTAGCAATGATAAAATTTCATCACTAAGGCAGTCAGGTCTTGTTGCAATAGAAATAGCAACAATATCCTGATGATTTACCGCCTCATAATATTTTTTCTTAAGTATTTCAATATCGCCGTAGGTGTTGGTGAATGCTTGGAAATACGCTATGTACCTTCCGCTTTTTATTTTTGATGCTACCCTTTGCTTGCCTGCGTCGATCTGCTGCGATATTGATAGGGAAGAGGATTCGGCAAAATCACCGCTGCCGCCGTTAGAGCAAAAGATACAACCTCTTGTATCAATTGTGCCATCTCGATTTGGACATGTACATCCTGCGTTCAGGCTTATTTTATATACCTTACACCCGAAGGTATCCTTTAAGTAATTATTAAGACTGTAATATTTCATAAAAGTCTCTCAAGCTGTTTTTATTACCGCAAACAAATGATGTTATTTTATCTGCACTTAAATCTTCTTTTTCAAATGTGAAGGCTAATCCGCCTGCTTCCTTTAGTATAACTGAAGCACCTGCCCAGTCCCAAGGCCTTAATATCATTTCGTAGTATAAATCCGCCTTACCGCTTGCAACATAGCAAATATCAAGCGCAGCAGAGCCGCAGCGCCTAACCTCGATTGCTTTGTAAAATATCTTTTCTGTTAATTGAAATGTTTTGTGAGCAAGCTCATGCTCGTATGGGCAGGTACCGAATAAAACCAAGCTGTTTTCGATGTCGCAGTCATTCACATGAATTTGCTTGCCGTTGAGGTATGCTCCTTTTCCTTTTTCGGCGTAGTAAATGTTGTTTAAATCCGGATCAAGCACAACACCGATTATAAGCTCCTTATCCTTTGCTAAGCCGACACTGATTGCACTGTGCTGAAATCCTTTAATAAAGTTGGTAGTTCCGTCTATAGGATCTATTATAAAGCAGTATCCGTTAGTAAGCTCTTTATTGTCGTCGCCTTCTTCGCCGAGAAAATTAGCATCGGGTATAATTTCTTTAAAACGCATTATTAAAAATTCCTGAATTGCTTTGTCGTATTTAGTAACAAGATTTACTGACGAGCCCTTATCCTCTACACATAAATCATCGTTTGCTTCAAGATATATTTTTCCGGCATCAATAACCGCATTTTTAATTCTGTCAAGCATTATTATCACCTCTTACTATATTATAGCACGATAATCAAAAGTAACAAGGTATTTATTGACATTTTTTATTTAAGTGATACAATGAACTTAGAGGGGCGATTATTATGAAAAGAATTGTCAGTTTTATTCTTTCAACAGTTATTTTGGTAACTTCGTGTCTTTCAATCGGAGTCACTGCATTTGCTGATGATGCTCAAAAATGCGGTGATAATCTTACATGGTCTTTATCCGATGACGGCGTTTTGACAATATCAGGCAAAGGCGATATGTATGACTATGACCAATTCTTGAAATATGATCCGGATCACATGGATCCTGACGATCAGTATTTTAAGAATGCTGTTTTCAGTCCGTTTATTGATATAGATTTTACCAAACTCGTTATCAAAAAAGGTGTAACATCTGTTGGTGATTATGCTTTTAGTGAAACAAATACTGAAAGTGTTTCTATTCCTGAAACAGTTAAATCAATCGGTGACAGTGCTTTTTCTTTTACTCCTATTAAAAATATCGTTATTCCCGATACTGTAAAATCTATTGGTGATTATTGCTTTTGGAATTGCTTTTCTTTGAAAACCGTCGTAATTGGTAAAGGTATTAAGGAATTACCTGATTATGCTTTTTCTGATTGCTCTTCACTTGAAGAGGTTACTTTTTCAAAGAGTGTTAAAGATATTGATTCTGCTGCCTTTAGTTTTACACGTAATCTTAAAAATGTATATTTTGCAGGCAGTGCTAAGGATTGGAAGAAAATTGATGTTGATTCTTCAAATGAGCAGTTAACCAAGAATACAAAAATTCATTACAACTCTAACGGCAGATATAACGGACATTCTATATATTTATCCGATAGTTCTCTCGATTATACAGGTAAGGCAGTTGCTCCGAAAATCACTGTTGTTAATAACAGTAATGCAAAAGTATTAAAGAAAGGAAAGGACTATACTGTTAATTTTGAGGGAGATAAAAAGTCGATAGGTAAGCAGTCCTTTACCATTAAAATTAAAGGCAA
>CAMGDK010000029.1 GCA_946042285.1 uncultured Clostridia bacterium
GATTGCCTCTTGTCTCGTGGGCTCGGAGATGTGTATAAGAGACAGATAGATAAGTCAGTGATTTGTTTAAACGAATGTAAATTATTGGCACGCTTTTTGGAGTTGTGTATGGAAAAAATCACAGGTAAAAATAATGATATTATTAAGGGCGTTAAAAAGCTGCTTACCTCATCCAATCAACGAAGGGCGCAATCTCAATTTGTTCTTGAAGGGGCAAGGCTGGTTTTTGATGTCCTTAATTCTTTTGTTGATGTTGATAGCTTTTTTATCACTGAGTCGGCTTATGATAAATATCGTGAATCAGCCGATTTGATGATTGAGAAGAGTAATTGCTCTTATTTTATTTCGGATGAAATATCAAGCAAGCTTTCAGAAACAAAAAATTCTCAGGGAATATTTGCTATATGCAATATGTCAAGCAGTAGTATTGAATTGAATCCTCATAATAAATATATCGCTCTTGATAATATACAGGATCCGGGAAATCTCGGTACTATTATCAGAACTGCTGAAGCACTTGGAATTGACGGAATTATTATAGGCGGCGGTTGCGATCTATATAATCCAAAGGTTCTTCGTGCCTCAATGGGCTCTTTTTTAAGAATAAAATATATGATTTGTTCAAATCTTCATGAATGCCTCAATGAATTAAGAATAAAAAATAGTTACAGGATTTACTCAACATCACCGTCCATTGATGCCTTTAACATAACAAAAGCTGATTTTTCAAAAGGATGCATCTGTGTTATCGGAAATGAAGCAAACGGTGTCAGCGATGCTGTGTTAGAGGTTTCGGATGAGATTATAACAATACCAATGCTTGGCAGGGCTGAAAGCCTAAACGCTTCCATTGCGGCATCAATAGTTATGTGGGAGATGCTTAGATGAGTGAAAATTTAAGATATTGGTTATGGCTGCAAAGAGCGCTGGGTGAAGGTGCTTATATCAGCAAAATTATTGAAGATTTCGGTTCTGCAAAGGATTTATATAATTCTAATATTCTTGAATGGAAGATGAGTACGTCACTCACGGTTAAGCAGGTTACAAGACTTGAACAAACACGCTTGACTGATGTTGATGAAATAATTTATTCTTGTGAGAATAATAATTGGGACATCATCGACTATGAGGATATAAGATATCCGAAAAGGTTAAAGGAGATAGTTAATCCTCCTGCCGTGCTTTTTGTCGATGGTGAATTACCCGATTTTGATAATCTTGCCGCGATTGCAATTGTCGGTACAAGGAAAGCCAGTGAATATGCTGTCAAGGTAACACATGTAATGAGTCGCGGTATTACCGAGGCCGGCGCTCTTGTAATAAGCGGTGCGGCACTCGGTGTTGACACTTATGCACACAGAGGCGCCATTGCCGCCGGTGGCAAAACAGTCGCTGTTCTCGGCTGCGGATTCGGTTCGACCTATTTGCATGAAAACAAACCATTAAGGGATATAATTAAGAAAAACGGTGCGCTTATTACCGAATACCCTCCGTTTACTAAAGCAAGTAAAACGACCTTTCCAATGAGAAACAGGATTATCAGTGGATTATCTCTCGGTGTTTTGGTTGTCGAAGCCGGCGTTAAAAGCGGTAGTTTAATTACTGCAAAATTAGCATTAGAGCAAAACAGAGATGTATATGCAGTTCCTGTTTCTATTTTATCAACGGATTTTGCAGGTACTAATAAGTTAATCGATGATGGGGCTAAGGTTGTTACAAAGCCGGAGCATTTGATAGAGGCTTATTCAACATTTTATGATTCAATCGACTTGAGTAAAATAAGAACTGTTGATGAGCTTATGTATGACGAGTCGATTAAGTGCGCTAATGCAGAAATAGATAGTAAAAAGTATTCATTTGAGAATCTTGAGCGTGGCAGAGCCGCAAGAGCCGAAAGGCAGTCAACTGCAATGAGTCTTGATAAAGATTCAAAAGCTGTTTATTCTTGCTTGGATGATACTTACAAGCATATTGATTTGATTATTAACGAATCGGGTGTTTCAAGCAGTAAGGCAATCACTGCATTAACACAGCTTGAGTTAGCGGGACTTGCCAAAAGTGCTTCGGGTAAAAGATATAGATTAAGCTGAAAAGCTTTGAAAGGATAAAACTTATGTCAAAATTAGTAATTGTAGAGTCGCCTGCAAAGGCAAAGAATATTAAGGGCTATCTCGGTAAGGGATACGAGGTAATTGCTTCAATGGGGCATGTTAGGGATTTGCCCGCTGCCCGTCTCAGTGTTGATATTGATAACGACTTTGAGCCAAAATATGCTGTAATTAAAGGGAAAGAAAATTTTGTTAAGGATTTAAAGAAAAAAGCCGATTCGGCGGATTTTGTGTATCTCGCAACTGACCCCGACCGTGAAGGAGAAGCAATTTCTTGGCATCTTGCTACGTTGCTCGGTCTTAAAATGAATGAGCAAAACCGTGTTACATTTAATGAGATTACAAAAAACGGTGTTCAAAACGGTATGGCTAACCCAAGAGCGATTGATATTGATTTTGTTAATGCTCAACAAGCGAGAAGAATTCTTGATAGACTTATTGGATATAAGCTTTCTCCGTTTATTTCTCAAAAGATAAGAAGAGGACTTTCAGCAGGCAGAGTACAGTCTGTTGCACTTAGATTGATTGTTGACAGAGAGGAAGAGATTAGAGCATTTGTACCTGAAGAATATTGGTCAATCGATGCAAAGTTCACAAATCCTCCGGAACGAAAGGTTTTTGCTGCGGCAATTTACAGCAAGAACGGTGAAAAGCTCAAAATAGAAAATAAAGAGCAGAGCGACAAAATACTCTATGATATAGAAAATGCAGAATACATCGTTTCATCCGTAAAAAAGGGTACAAGAAAGAAAAATCCAACTCCTCCTTTTATTACATCTACTCTTCAGCAAGAGGCATCAAGACGCCTGTCATTCCAAGCAAGAAGAACAATGAAGGCTGCGCAGGAATTGTACGAGGGTGTTGATGTCGGCGAAATGGGTACTGTCGGTCTAATCACTTATATGAGAACTGACTCACTTCGTATTTCGGATGAGGCGAGAGCTGCAGGTAACGCTTACATTGAACAGACATACGGCGAAAAGTATCTTCCTAAAAAGCCGAGATTTTACAAATCTAAAGGTAACATTCAGGACGGTCACGAAGCGATAAGACCTTCAATGCCGAATGTTACTCCTGAGTCGGTAAAGGGCTATCTCACATCAGATCAATATAAGATTTACAAGCTGATATGGGAGAGATTTATTGCATCGCTTATGGAGGCATGCCAGCAGGAAACAATGAAGATTGACATTTCTGCAGGAGAATATGTTTTTGTAGCAACAGGTTATACTGTAAAGTTTGATGGATTTACCGCTCTTTACGAAGAAAAGGCTGATGATGAAAAGACATCAAGTACAGAATCTCCGCTTCCTGCAATGAAGGTTGGAGATGTTTTGAAGCTTAAGAGTATTCTCGGCAATCAGCACTTCACTCAGCCGCCTGCAAGATATACAGAGGCTTCTCTCACAAAGGCTCTTGAAGAAAACGGTGTCGGCAGACCTTCAACCTATGTAACAATTACTTCTACCATAATTAACAGAGAGTATGTTAAGCGAGAGGGTAAACAATTCGTACCGACTGAGCTCGGTGAGGCTGTAACATCTTTACTTAAAGACAAAATTCCTAATATTGTTAATGTTAAATACACATCTAAAATGGAAACCGATCTTGACAAGATTGACAGTGGTGAAAAGAATTACAAGGAAATGATAAGACTCTACTACGATGAGTTTGAGAAGCCGCTTGAAAAAGCAAAAGAGGAAATGCAGGGAGTTAAGATAAAGCTTAAGGAAGAGGAAACCGATGTCGTATGTGAAAAGTGCGGCAGAAACATGATTGTTAAGGTCGGACGCTTCGGCAAATTCCTTGCTTGCCCCGGTTATCCTGAGTGTAAGAATACAAAGCCGCTTGTATTTAAGACAAAGGCAAAATGTCCACAGTGCGGCGGAGATGTAATCGAAAAGAAAACAAAGAAGGGTGCTACCTTCTTTGGATGTTCAAATTATCCTGATTGTAACTTTATGACTTGGGATGCGCCGTCCGACGAGATTTGTCCAAAGTGCGGTAAGTCTTTATTTAGAAGAAGAGGTAATGTTTTATACTGTCCTGATACAGAGGGATGCGGATTTACAAAATCCTCAAGACAAAAAAAGACAGAAGAAGAATAATCTATGAAATTTAAAGTAATTGGCGCAGGGCTTGCGGGTGTTGAGGCTGCATGGCAAATTGCTAACGCAGGATATGATGTGAGCTTGTATGAAATGAAGCCTATCAAGCGTTCTCCTGCACATAAAACAGATTTATTTGCTGAGTTGGTTTGCTCAAATTCGCTTAAGGCTTCAAGACTCGAAAGTGCTGCCGGTTTGTTGAAAGAGGAGATGCTTCGCCTCGGATCTCTTACGGTTGCTGTTGCGAGAGAGTGCTCTGTACCTGCCGGAGGAGCGCTTGCTGTTGATAGAGACATCTTTGCCAAAACAGTTACTGATAGGATAAAATCTCACCCGAAAATTCAGGTGATAAATCAAATCGTCTCACGAATTGAATTTGACGACGATACCGTTACAATAATAGCAACCGGTCCGCTTACCGACGATGCACTTGCAGAAAATCTCAAGAAATTGACGGGTGGAGATTATTTATCGTTTTACGATGCTGCTGCACCAATTGTTACGGCGGACAGTATTGATATGACAAAAGCATTCTTTGCATCAAGATATGAAAGAGGCGGAGAAGATGACTATATCAATTGTCCTTTTAATAAAGCTGAATATGAAAATTTTATTGACGAGCTTGTTAAAGCAGAAGGTGCAGTTACTCATGAATTTGATGTATATGAGGGATGCATGCCGATAGAAAAGCTTGCTAAAAGAGGATTTGATGCTCCTCGCTTCGGTCCTATGAAGCCTGTCGGTCTTATTGATCCCAATACAAATCACAGACCTTGGGCGTGTGTTCAGTTAAGACGCGAAAATTCTAACGGTACCATATTTAATCTTGTTGGATTTCAAACAAATTTGAAGTTCGGTGAGCAAAAAAGAGTGTTTTCAATGATTCCCGGTCTTGAAAATGCTGAATTCGTTAGATACGGTGTGATGCACAGAAACACATTTATTGATTCACCAAGGCTTTTAAATCCTGATTTCAGCTTAAGAAAAAACAACAATATTTTCTTTGCAGGACAAATTACCGGCGTTGAGGGATATATGGAGTCTGCAGGATCAGGTATTCTTGCCGGAATCAATGCAGTTAGATTTGCGCAGAAAAAAACACCGTTTGTTCTCAAGGAAGACACAATGCTCGGTGCGCTCAGTTCTTATATATGTGATGAGAGCGTTAAAAGCTTTCAGCCAATGGGTGCAAATTTCGGAGTGCTACCTCCGATTGAACCAAAAATAAAAGACAAAAAAGAAAGATATTTTGCATTATCTGACAGAGCGCTCAAATCGCTTGAAATTTCAATGGAGAATATGTAATGAAGGTAATTGTTGATGCTATGAGTGGTGACAACGCACCGCTCGAAATTATCAAGGGTGCGATGCTTGCTGTTAAAGAGTTTGGTATTAGTGTTTTGCTTGTTGGTGATAAAACAAAGATTGACAAATGCACAACCGAAAACAAAATTAAGCTTGAAAGCACCGAGATAGTTCATACCGACGGAATAATAACTATGTGCGATGATGCTAAATCTGTGTTAAAGGAAAAAGCAGACTCATCAATGGGTGTTGGATTTAAATTGTTAAACGACGGGGCCGGAGATGCGTTTGTAAGCGCAGGTAACACAGGTGCGGTTACAGTCGGTGCAACTCTTATAACAAAACGAATCAAAGGTATAAAAAGACCTGCAATAGCATCTATCATGCCAAGCTCAACCAAGCCGTTTTTGTTGATGGACTGCGGAGCTAATTCCGAATGCAGAGCAGAGTTCTTATACCAGTTTGGATTGATGGGTAGCCTATACATGAAGCACATCATGAAATATGACAATCCGACTGTTGCTCTTGCAAATAACGGCTCTGAGGAAACAAAGGGAACACCTGTTGTAAAAGAAGCATACAACCTTATGAAAAATGCTCCCTATAATTTTATCGGAAACATAGAAGGTAGGGGAATTCCTTACGGTGATGCTGATGTTGTTGTTGCTGACGGTTTTACGGGTAACTTAGTTTTAAAAACCTATGAAGGTGTTGCAAAGGTACTCATGAGCGGGATAAAGGATGCATTTATGAAAAATGCATTATCGAAGCTTTCTTATCTCGGAGTAAAAAACGGTCTTGACGAAATGAAAAAGCAGTTTGATTATAAGGAATACGGCGGAGCAGTTTTACTTGGTGTAAAAAAGCCTGTGATCAAAGCTCACGGCTCTGCAGATGCGAGAACCTTTAAGAATGCAATTAAGCAGGCAGTTTGGTTTGTCGAATCGGATTTGATTACGAAAATAGAGGCTTATATAAGCAATGAATAAATGGAGTAAATAATGGTTTCTATTGAAAAAACAATTGGATATACCTTTAAAAATAAAAGCTATTTAACTGAGGCGCTTACACATTCATCATTTGCGAATGAGCGCCATAACAAAATGGTAAGTAATGAAAGACTTGAATTTTTAGGCGATGCGGTACTATCCATAATCTCAGCAGAGTATTTATTTGAAAAATATCCGCAAATGCCGGAGGGGCAGCTTTCAAAGCTTAGATCTTCGCTTGTATGCACAGAATCACTCTCTCAGTTTGCAAGAAAAATACAACTTGGTGACAGCCTTTTTCTCGGTAAGGGTGAAACAAATACAGGAGGCGCCGATCGACCTACAATTCTTGAAAACGCATTTGAAGCGCTAATTGCTGCAATTTATCTTGACGGCGGAATGGATTGTGCAAAAGAGTTCGTCCTAAAGTTTTTGAGCGAAGCTATTGAAACTCATCATATAAGCTTTAAGGATTATAAGACCACATTACAGGAGATTATACAGCAAAATCCCGATGAGACACTCAATTATGTTCTTATCGGTGAAACAGGTCCCGACCACGATAAAAGATTTGAGGTTGAGGTTCATCTTAACTCAAATGTTATCGGCAGGGGTATAGGTAAAACGAAGAAGGGTGCTGAGCAGGAGGCTGCAAAGGAAGCACTTAAATTGATGGGAATATGAAGAAAAAGGGTAACATAAGCATTTTTGTTCCGCATTTAGGCTGCCCGTGTCAGTGTTCTTTTTGTAATCAAAGGACAATAACAGGGAAAAATAGGCAGCCTACCGCAAACGATGTAAGAACGGCAGTTGACACTGCATTAAAAAGAAAAGGGTATTCGTATGAAATTGCTTTTTTCGGCGGTTCATTTACAGCAATTGATCGCGATTATATGATTGAGCTTTTGTCTGCTGCTTACGAATATGTCAAAACAGGCGAAGTTGACGGGATAAGAATATCTACAAGACCAGATTGTATTGACGATGAGGTACTTGAGATATTAAAAAGCTATGGAGTCACAAGTATTGAGCTTGGAGCACAAAGCATGGATGACGATGTCCTTAAGGCTAATCGCAGAGGTCACAGCTCAAAAGATGTATGTAACACTTCAAAGCTGATTAAAGAATACGGCTTTGAGCTTGGACTGCAAATGATGACAGGTCTTTACAAGGACACAGAGCAAAAGGCGATAGAGACAGCAGGGAAGATAATAACATTAAATCCAAGCACTGTTCGTATTTATCCAACAGTCGTTCTTAAAGGGACACACCTTGAACAGCTGTATAATAGCTGTGAATATACACCTCTTAATCCTGACGAGTCGGCACAGCTTTGTGCAAAGCTTGTGCCTATGTTTGAAAAGGCAGGCATTAAGATTATAAGACTCGGTCTCCAATCAAGTCCCGAATTAAAAAAGAATATGATTGCAGGTGGTTTTCATGATTCATTCGGCGAACTTGTAAAATCACGATTGCTTTTAAATAAAATTCTTGAATATCCTGCCGGTGATTATCAAATCAGCGTGAATTCAAGGTCACTTTCTCAGCTTAAGGGTAACGGTAAGTCTAATATATATGCCCTTATTGAGAGGGGTTATAATGTAAAAATTGTTATCGACAACTCACTCTCTGTCGATGAATTGAGGATTGAATAATGGTATTAAAAACACTCGAAATGCAGGGATTCAAGTCATTCCCTGACAAAACAACACTTAACTTCGGCAGTGGCATCACTGCTGTTGTAGGTCCTAACGGATCCGGTAAAAGTAATATTTCCGATGCTGTAAGATGGGTGCTTGGTGAAACAAGCACTAAGTCTCTTCGCGGCTCGAAAATGGAGGATGTTATCTTTGGCGGTACTTCTGCAAGAAAAGCACTTGGCTTTGCGCAGGTTCAACTTACACTTGATAACTCCGACGGCACATTAAAGGACAAGGGCGAAATCGTCACTGTTGCCAGACGATATTACAGATCCGGTGAAAGTGAATATAAAATTGACGGTGAGAGTGTAAGACGCCGTGATATTCACGAGCTTTTCATGGATACAGGTCTCGGCTCTGACGGATATTCAATGGTCGGTCAGGGTAAAATTGATTCAATCATTTCTCAAAAAAACGAGGACAGGCGAGAGCTTTTTGAGGAAGCTGCAGGTATATCCTTGTTTCGTCATAAGAGAACTGATGCTACAAGACGACTTGATCAGGCACAGGAAAATCTTGTGCGCTTGCTCGACATTCTCGGTGAGCTTGAAAGTCGTGTTGAGCCGTTAAGAAAGCAGAGCGAAAAAGCACAGAAGTTTATCGAGCTTTCAGGGGAAAAGAAGGAGCTTGAAATTGGTGTATGGCTAAATAAGTTAAATAGATTTACTAACGACTTAAGAGAACAGGAGCATAAAATTGATGCAGCCAAGTCATCTTATGAGGTTTGTGAAAAAGAGCTTTCATATATTGAGCAGGAAATCCAAAAAATTGGTGAAGAAACCGCATCAATCAATACTCAAATTGAGCAGTTAAGACTCGGTGCAAAAGCATTTGAAGAGGAGGCTCTTCGCAAGGACGGCGAGGCATCGGTTCTTGAAAATACACTTGTTCACAATAATGAAACCATCGAGAGACTAAAAGGTGATATAGGAGAGGCTGACGAAAACGGTGCATCTATTGACTCTCAAATCGAGGAAAAGAAAAGATTTATTTTAGACAGTGAAGGTATTGCCGCTGATAAAAAGGCTCAATTAGAAAAAATTACCAATGAAATGAATGCGCTTATTTCATCTAACGAGCAGTATTCAAGATTAACAGTAGAGCTAAATCAAAAAATCACCTCATTAACATTAAAGCTTTCCGATTGCAGAGTTATTTCGTCACAGGCAGAATCCTCCGTTGAAGAAATTAAATCAAGGCAAAATACAGTTGATGATCTTATAGAGGAATGCAGTGAAGAGAAGAACATTATTGATTCTCAAAAGCTTGAAAGCGACAATATTCTTAATCAGTTAAATGATAGAATTGATGAAAATAACAATTCAATATCAGGCTACAAATTAAGGCTTGAAAATAAAATTAAGCGTAGCGAAAAAATTAAAGAAGAGCTTGATAAAGCAGAATCCGAGCTTATTCAAAAAAGACAAAGAGCTAAAATGCTTCTTGACCTTGAGAAGAACATGGAGGGCTTTTCAGGTGCTGTTAAGGCTGTAATGAAGCAGTCAAACAGTAAAGCTCTTTCAGGTATTCACGGTCCGCTTTCGCAATTGATTACTGTTGATAACAGGTATTCTGTTGCTATTGAGGTCGCTCTCGGTGCGGCAATGCAAAACATAGTTACTGCAAATGAAGCCGATGCCAAAAGAGCTATTTACTATTTAAAGAATAATCATTTAGGCAGAGCAACATTCCTTCCTATTTCTGCAATTAAACCAAAATTTCTTGACGAAAAGAATCTTGATGATAATTTAGGCTTTGTTGCTGTTGCGTCTGATCTTGTTGATTGTGACAGTCAGTACAAAAATATTGTATCAAATCTACTTGGCAGAGTTGTTATTGTTGATGATTTGGATTCAGCGATTGGTATTTCAAAGATGTACTGCAATCGATTTAAGCTTGTAACCGTTGACGGTCAGGTGATTAACCCAGGTGGTGCGATGACTGGTGGCTCACAGTCTAAGGGTGCAGGTATCCTTTCAAGAGGTAACATGATTGATGAGCTTGAAAAGCAAGCGGACGAGCTTGAAAAGGATGTTGAAGAATTAAAGAAAAGATATAAGTCATCAATCGATGATGCAAATTTATCTGCTGCCGAATTGCAGGGCGCAGAGGCAGACCTTCAGCAAGCCAAGGAAGAGTTAATCAGAGCTGAAGGTGAGAGCAAGCTCATAAAGGAAAAGCTTGATTCTGTAACAATGCGTCTTAATTCTTTGAAAAACGAAAAGGATAGTGCCGCAACAAGAATACTTGAGCTTGAGAAGCAAGGCAATCAGGCGAAAATTGATATCGAGTCAATTGAAGCTCAAATCGTCGATACCGAAAACGAGCTTTCAAAAACTTCCGACGATGCTCAGGAATTGCTTCAAAAAAGAGAAGAGCATAGGCAAAAAAGTGAAAGCATCAACCTTGAAATCGTTGCTTTGGTTAAAGATATTGAGTCTGCAAAGCTATCTGTTGAGGAGCTTGAGCTTCGTAAAAATACTCAAAGTGACAGAGTAAGGTATATTGAAGATGAAATAGCCGAAATTCAAAAGCGTAATGACGCACTTATGTCGTCTATTACACAAATTCAGGAATCGGCTAATGAGCTTCGCAATAAAGGAAAAGAATCTGACGAGGAAATTTCTTCAAATATCAACAACAGAAATGAGTTAGAGAAGCGTACTGTTGAGCTTCGTAATAATGAAAAGGCTCTTAATTCCGATCGTGAAAAGTTGTCGGGTGAGCTTGTAAGGCTTGATGAAAGAAAGCTTGCAATGAAAAGAGAATTTGATGAGCTTAACGATATGCTTTTTGAGCAATACGAGCTTACTCGCCATGAGGCGGAATCATTAAATATTGTTATCAACGACATGACACAGGCTAAAAAAAGACTGCATGAAATTAAGATAGCAATAAAAGCTCTCGGCTCAATAAATGTCGGTGCTATTGAAGAGTACAAGGAAGTATCCGAAAGATATGAATTTTTAAAGTGTCAGATTGATGATATCGAAAAATCCAAATCGGAGCTTTTGAAAATTATTGAAGATCTTACTGCTTCAATGAGCGAAAAATTCCTTGATCAGTTTAACAAAATCAATAAAGAATTTAAGGTTTGTTTTGCTGATTTCTTCGGTGGCGGTAATGGTGAGATTGTTCTCGAACAGCCTGATAACTGTCTTGAATCCCCGATAGAGATTAAAATTCAACCTCCGGGAAAATCTGTACAAAATATCAATCTTTTTTCAGGCGGAGAGAAATCACTTGCCGCAATGGCACTTCTTTTCAGCGTTCTTAAGGTTCAGCCTGCACCGTTTTGTATTTATGATGAGGTAGAGGCTGCACTTGATGATGTTAACGTTGAACGATTTGCAAAGTATATGAGAAGAATGACCGATAATACACAGTTTATTTCCATTACTCACAGAAGAGGTACTATGGAAGAGGCTGATGTTCTCTACGGTGTTACAATGCAGGAAAAGGGTGTCTCGAAGCTTATTGAGCTTCAAACTGCAGAGCTTGCTGAAAAGCTTGGAATTGAATAATTCTTTATGTAAGGATGTGTATATATGGGCATATTTTCAATGTTCAAAAAAGGATTAAAGAAAACAAGAGATGAAGGCATTACCGCTCAAATGGATGAGGTTATGGAAACCTACGACGAGATTTGTGATGAGCTGTTTGACGAGCTTGAAGAAATTCTCATTATGGGCGATGTAGGTATGCCTACTGCAGAAAGAATAATCAACGACCTTAAGAAGAAAATAGAAAATGACAAGATTACACAGGTAAGTCAGGTCAGAGAAACAATGAAGGATATTGTATCCGGTATTGTTTGGGGCGGTAGCTATTTAAGATTGCGTTCAAAGCCCTCAATTATTCTTGTCATCGGTGTAAACGGCGTTGGCAAAACTACCACAATCGGTAAGCTTGCCTTAAGGCTCAAGGAGCAGAACAGGAAGGTTATTCTCGGTGCTGCCGATACGTTTCGTGCCGCAGCGATTGAGCAGTTGCAGGTATGGGCTGAAAGAGCTGATGTTGATTTGATTAAGCATGGCGAGGGTGCTGATCCCGCAGCAGTAGTATATGATACTATTCAAAGCGGTAAGGCAAAGAATTGCGATGTTATTATCATTGATACTGCCGGCAGACTTCATAATAAAAAGAATCTGATGGATGAGCTTAATAAAATCAGCCGAGTTATTGACAGAGAGCTTCCGGATGCATCAAAAGAGATTCTTCTTGTTCTTGATGCAACAACAGGACAAAATGCTGTCAATCAGGCAAAAGACTTTAAAGAGGCTGCCGGTATCACCGGTATTGTTCTTACAAAGCTTGACGGCACTGCAAAAGGCGGTGTTGTATTAGCAATAAACAACGAGCTTGATGTACCTGTTAAGTTTGTCGGTGTCGGTGAAAAGATTGAGGACCTTCAGCCGTTTGATGCAGATGCATTTGCGTCCGCCTTATTTGATGCAAAAATTCCTGATGATGACAGGGAGATTACAGATTTTATCACAAATGATAATTCAAATAAAAATGAGGAAGAATAATGGATTTTATACTTGCAACCAATAATATGAAAAAGCTTGCAGAAATGCAAAGAATTCTTTCACCTCTCGGTATAAATGTGGTAACGGCAAAAATGCTCGGAATCACACTTGAGGATGTAGAAGAAGACGGAGAGACATTTGAGGATAATGCAAAGATTAAAGCAAGAGCTGCATGCAAGGAAACTAATTTGCCTGCCATTGCCGATGATTCCGGTCTTTGCGTTGATTATCTTGATGGTGCACCGGGAATATTTTCTGCAAGATTTGCAGGTGATCACGGTAACGACGAATTGAATAACGATTTACTTCTTGAAAAGCTTGAGGGTGTACCGATTGAGGAAAGATCTGCACACTATGTTTGTGCTATATGTTGCACATTTCCTGACGGTAGAGAGATTGTCGTTAGGGGTGAATGTAACGGTGTTATCGGCTTCGAACGCGACGGAAATAAGGGATTTGGATATGATCCTTTGTTTTTAGTTGACGGCAAAGCTTTTGGTAGATTTACTGCAGAAGAAAAGGATAAAATCAGTCACAGAGGTAATGCCTTAAGAATATTATGTACAGAATTGGAGAAATGCTTATGACATCTAAAGAAAGAGCTGCGTGGAGAGCAAAGGCAAATTCACTTGAGCCGATAATTCAAATCGGAAAAGAGGGTATCAGCGATAATCTTATATCACAAATCGACGATACTTTAGATGCAAGAGAGCTTATTAAAATTCGAGTTCATCTTGAAACTTCACCTAAAACACCAAAGGAGCTTGCTTCAGAGCTTGCAGGTGCGCTTGAAGCTGATGTTATTCAGGTTATCGGCGGAGTTATTGTCCTTTATCGTGAAGCTGATGAAGAGAAGATTGCCGATAAAAAGAAAAAACGCGGTTCAGGTACTGCTAAAGCTACGGCTAAGAAAAAGGTGAAAATTAAAGGAAAAAGACAAAGGCAAAGAGAAAAAGAAGAAAAAAATCCTTATGCAAAATATGACAGACCGAAATTTAGGGGTAGATAAATGAAAATCGGTATATTCGGCGGTGCATTCAATCCTATTCACAACGGTCACTTGAAAATTGCCACTGATTTTTCTAATCAGTTAAATTTGGATTTTGTTTTGTTCATTCCAACCGCAGATCCACCTCATAAATCAAGTGATTCGCTCATTTCGTTCAATTATAGATTTGAAATGGTTAAGCTTGCGATTTCGGGTGACGATAGATTTCAAATATCCGACATTGAATTTCGCATGACAGGGAAATCCTATACCTACAACACCTTGATTGAGCTAAAAAAAATATATCCTAATGATGATTTTTACTTGATTATGGGAGCGGATCAGTTTTTATCATTTGATAAATGGTACAGATATAAGGATATAATCAGTCTTGCAAGCATTTGCACAACATCACGCGAGAATGATGAAGAAAAGAGCAGGATAATAGAAAAATCGAAATCACTTGAAGCTCTTGATTTGAATAGATTTTATCTTTCTGAAAGTGACACATTTACGGTTAGCTCAAGCCAAATCAGAAGAATGATTGCCGAAAATCAGGATGTATCGGCACTCATTCCTAAAGAGGTTTATTATTACATAAAAGAAAAGGGAATTTATACTTTATAATGATGTATAATATCTGTCTCTTATACACATCTCCGAGCCCACGAGACAAGAGGCAAT